>JBFFLX010000381.1:0-1539 GCA_041554435.1 Bacteroidales bacterium | reverse complement strand
GGAAATTTCCATTAGTTTATGTTGTGCTAAAAAAAGATAAAGCACAAAGTTTTAGCCTTTAGTAATTCATGGTAACCACAAACTGTGTTAAATTCTCTTTGCTGTTAGTTAAGATTACATCACCACCCATCTTTAGCATAATTTGTTTGCTTAAACTTAAGCCAACTCCCGATCCTTCATCTTTGGTAGTATAAAAAGGAATAAAAATTTGTTCTTTTATTTCAGGAGGAATATCAGGCCCGTTATTACTTATTTCCAAACGTACAGCATTTTCGGTTTGTAACAGTTTGATTATCAATGTTGGATTCTCCGTATTGCCCAAATGCAATGCCTCGCATGCGTTTTTTAGCAGGTTTATTATTACCTGTGAGAAGAGTTTTTGATCAGTTGAAATCACGCAACTATCCGGCAGATCTTTTTTTAGGGTTATTTTATCAAATCCACAGTAAGTGCTTGCTGCCATAATATTGTTTTCAATAATTTGACATAAATCAGCCTCAGCATATTTGGGTGCAGGCAGTTTGGTGAATTTTCGGTAATTGTTAACAAAACTCATTAACCCAACACTTCTTTCTTCAATTACTTTTAATCCCTTTATAGTATTTGCAATAGTTTTTGGTTCAAGATCACTTATCTCAACGGGATTTTCTTCTTTGGTGAAATAACCTGAGATTACTTGTGAAAGTGTGGTAACTGGTGCGATATTGTTCATTATTTCATGCGACAAAGTGCGGGCAAGTTTTATCCATGCATCAACTTCGCCGTTGTCGAGTTCCTTTGTAATATCGCTAACAGCTACCAGTCGGATTTTATCTTCCTGACTTATGATTTCCGATAATTTGAATAATAATTTTTGACCATACTTATTTTCAAATATTGCCGACTGATTATGTTTATTTTCTAAAGGGTTCATTAAAAATTCAGGTAGAACTTTATCAATATTGACTAAAACATTAATATGATAATGATCGTGTAAACCGGTAAGTTTGGATGCAGCAGGATTGATATTTATTATACGTCCGTTTTTATTAACTGAAAATAATCCTGTGGCTGATTGATTAATTACCGATCGAAAATACTGTTCCTGTGCACTTATCTCTATTTTAGTTTGTTTGAAAAGTTCATTCAGACGATCAATGCCTAAATAAATATCATCAATTGCTCTATTACCGCTTTTTGTAGGAGTTTTTAAACTCGTGTCATCATTTTCAATGCCAAGCAGAAAAAATGCTATCCATTGATTTATTTTATTGAAATATATAAAAATGTTAATAATACTAACTAATAGTAAAGCAATGGGAAGTAAACTAAGCGCATAATTACGTTCAGTAAAAATTAAATATGAAACGGTAATTGACAACAGCACCAGTATTGTCAAGCGAATGAAAATTGCTAAATTGAAATATTTATATGTCATGATTTTAGGGAGTTAGAAGTGAAGGGAGGGTTGGAAGGGTTGGAAGGGTTGGAAGGGTTGGAAGGGTTGGAAGGGTTATAAGGGTAGGAAGGGTTGGAAAGGTAGGAATGGTAGGAATGGTT
>JBFFLX010000380.1:0-1549 GCA_041554435.1 Bacteroidales bacterium | reverse complement strand
GTCAAATTATTTCGATTTTACCCCTGTGATTTTTTATAACTCCCTTTTTCTCAAGTTGTTTTAACAATCGCGACACAACCTCTCTGGCAGTTCCCAACTCATCTGCAATTTGTTTATGCGTTTTCAACACAATTTTTACATCATTTTCCACTAAGGTGTTTTTATCAATATAATCCAACAGCCTGGTATCAATACTTCTAAAACTAATATCATCAATATACATTACTAATTCGTTGAATCGCTTATGAAAAAGTTCCAACACAAAACTATTCAAATATGGAAATTTCTTTATCAACTCATCCAGTTTTTCAATGGAAATTGCCATTATGCGCGTCTGCTTGTCTGTTACCGCATAAGCCATACTTTTCTGATGATTTAATCCTGCTGCAATGGAAAGTGCACAACTTTCCCCCGGATTAATATAATACAGCAGGACCTCTTTTCCCGATTCATCATTTCGCATAACCTTTATTCTGCCATCAATTACCAATGGAATATTTTTCACATATTCATTATCCTTTAGAATTGTTTCATTATCATCTAAATCCATTACAACAGAATTATCCTGAAGTACTTCAACCAACTCTTTGTTGAGGAATAATTTCTTAAGAAATAATTTAAGGTCTTCCATTTTTTTTCAGTTTAAGTTTACCGAAGGATATTAACAGAACTCCGGTAATGGTCATTACACCGCCAATAAGTTGATTTACACCCGGCATCTGACCAAATATTATAAAGCCCCCCAAAAGTACAAACAAACTTCTTGAAGTTCCTATCATGGAAGCTTTAGAAGCATCGATATACTTAATAGTCATATATCCCAGGGTTCCAGTCAGAAATGGGCCCAAAACAGACCCTATGCTTATATTTATCATTGCTGATGAAGGTATATCCAGATTTAAGCCAAAGTAAAATAATGAAGATAGCGATGCAGTAAACAGCAAAACTATTCTTGATAATGCAAGAAAAGAGGGATCTAAGTTTTTAATATTTTTTTTGGCAGTAGTTGTTGAGGCAGCATATATAATCCCGGAAAAAAATACGTATTGACTACCTTCTATAAAGAAATCGCTAAATCCTCCACCTTTATATGAAATAACAAAGGCTCCAACGAGGGTAATTATCATGCCAAGTCCTTCTGTTTTGTTGAACCTCTCTTTCAGGATCATATAACCAAAAAATGCTACCAGGAAGGGGTTAATATTTGCAAGAAAAGAAACGGTGGCAGTATTTTCAACAGTATTAATCGACAGGAAAAAAAATGTAGTGCCAAACACTTCCATTATTGCTATAGTAGCTAAAATTAACCATGAGCGTTTACTTAAAGCAGATATTTTTTTATGCTTTCTTCTGGAAAAAATGAATATTAAGTTCCAAATTATTCCCAGGCCAAACCAAAGTGTTCCAAATTGTGATAAATGAACTTCGTTAAGTGCCGATTTACTGAAGATATAAACATTGCTTACTGCAAAAGCAGCACCCAGCGCTAACAAGATACCTTTAGTATTGTTCTTCAAAATTTATTTATTAAATAATCGAGAAATAATTT
>JBFFLX010000379.1:0-1577 GCA_041554435.1 Bacteroidales bacterium | reverse complement strand
CTTTTTATCTAAAAGTCCTTTTTCTTTTATTAATTTAATAATGAATTTCGATGATTTCCTTCTGGCCTTTTTTCCAATATGATCATAATGGCAGTTGAAAACGTATAATGTATCGTGAGTAGTTTTATTTTTAAAAACCCCGAAAGTTGTAATACGTTCCATTGAAGCATTCCAGCCAATGGAAACTATATCAGGTGTTTGCGACAACCAGTATGTTTTTGTTTCCAAAAGTTCGTATGTGTTGGTATTATAAAATATTGGTACATATTCTCCTTTTTGATTACCATCTTCTCTACCTACACCAACATATTTATATTCCTTTAACTTTTGATTTATAAATTCATTTTGTTCATATAAACCTTCCTGAATTCCTAAAATATCGGGATGATAAAATAACAGCATGTTAGTAAGTTCCATCTTACGATTTTCCCAGGAGTTTTCAGCATCATGTTGATTGTTATATCTTATGTTGAAGGTCATTATGCTTGTTTGGGCGTTTAAAGTTAGGACAATAGACGAGGCGATTAAGATAATTACGAATTGTATTAATTTCATGTAATTTTACCTAAAAAATATGATTTTTGCGTAGGAGTATATCAGCCTGCATTATGCAAGAGAAACTTAATTAGTTTTTATCCAATAAACAGTATACAATATTAAGAAAAATATTATTAGAGAAATAAATAAAGCAGCAATTCGCCTATAAATAAGTTTTCTGTTCTCATTCTTCATTTGAAGCCGGGCTTGATCTAACTGCTCCTTAGTTGCTCTTTTGCGTGGCCTGAGTTTAATACTACTTTCAGGTATATCTCTGTCGAAAAACCGTTTTCTTTTGGGCCTGGCATTATTCTTCAGGCTGGTTATCATTGCTGATACGGCACCTCCAAAACTCATATTAATTTCTTTTGGTAAATAATTTCCTTGTGCTCAAAATAATAATCTGAACACAAGGAAATCAATATTTTAACTAATCATAAACAAGAAACGACCCACTAGTAATATTAACTGTTTTACTGTCATTTAGGGTCTTGCATACTGCATTAAAAGTACCCTTTATTTTACCTGTTTCCGCATCGTATTCTTCAATTGTAATACTTCCTGAGCGAGATGTGTAGCGATCGATTTCAGTTGTAGTTATAAAAACATCCCAGAAAACTGAATAATTGCTATCTCCAAAAGCATATGTCCCTGTACTAATACCATCATAATCAAAAAGTATTGACAAGGCTCTTTGTTCACTTGTGAGTGAGCCTACAATCATAAGACCGAATCCTGCATCGGCACCTTGAACAAAACTAGTCTCGTATGGAGTACCATTTACTGTAAATGAAATTTTTTCAGCATCAGGCTCAGTAGTTGAATCTTTTTTACATGCTGAAAACGATGTTACAAATAATAGTGCAAGCAATACGGTTAATAAATTTAAAGTTACTTTTTTCATTTTTTTGGTTTTTTAAAATTAATATTTGAATTATTTTATTGTTAAATAGAAAAATTTTTAATTGGATTTCTAAATGATTTTAAATATTGTGTGGAAGAAATTATTTTAGTTAATAAGCAGGTTGTTAGTATAGAAG
>JBFFLX010000378.1:0-1579 GCA_041554435.1 Bacteroidales bacterium | reverse complement strand
TGTTGTTGCCTGACGGTTGGTGCATGTTGCGGAGCGCGATTAAAAGTGATGAACTTTTCCCGAGTACTCGGGACACGGAGCCAATTCGTTTATTCATATTTTCATTTTTTCCATCAATCATCAAAGACGAATTGGCGGTGTTGCAACAACGAGCCGCAGCCAAAATAACCGCTGAAACCCATATTACATATGACACTTTGTTCAGTGTAAAGGGTATGCAAGCAACGCTTTATTAGAGGCTAAATGTTAGCGGTAGTTTTTTACTCACTAATTAAATATTTATAATTATTATTTACATGGGAATTAAAATTTTAAACGTTGTTCCTTTTCCAAGTTGGCTTTCAATATTCATCTTCCAATTGTTTTTAGTAACAAGGTCATTACAAATGGTTAAGCCTAGTCCTGTTCCCTTTTCATTATTTGTACCTGGCATTGTAATGTTTTCATCAATTCGAAACAATTTATTTATTGTATCCTGACTCATTCCAACGCCGTTGTCTCTTATACTAAGTTCAATATCATTATTGCTTTGTTTTACTTCAAATTCAATAAAACCGCCATTTTCTGTGAATTTGATAGCATTATTTAGAAGATTCCGAACAACAGAATATATTGAATTTCTATCAACGGTAATATAAATACTTGGATTAATATTGTTCCTTATTGTGATTTCTTTTTCTGACGCATTTTTCTTAAAAAGTTCAATGTTTTCATTAATACTCTCTTTGAGATTTAATGATTCTTTTTTAATTTCAAAATGCTCATTTTGAAGTCTTGCCCATTCTAGTAAATCAGATAAAAGGTTAAAAGCTTTTTGCGCGGAATAATAAGATGATTGAATAATTTTCAAACGTTGTACATCAGAATAATCATGATATTCATTTGCTAAAATTTCTAAAAGTCCCAGCATTCCATTAAACGGACTTCTTAAATCGTGCGCTATAATGGAGAAAAGTTTATCTTTTTCTATATTTAATTTTGATAATTTTGATTCACTTTGTTTAAGTTGTAATTCCATTACTTTATTGTCAGTTATATCGATAAAAACTGCCATTATGCACAGCATTTTTCCATTATGAATAACAGGGTTGGCTGATATTAAACTATAAAAAGTCGAGCCATCTTTTCTTTTAGGAATTCCGTTTCCAAAATACATTTCACCTTTTTTTAAGGCATCTATTACTTTTTCAGGATTATCATCCGTTGAAGCAAATTCAGAAATATGTTTACCAATAATTTCGGTTTTGTCGGAATATCCAAAAAGTTCCACGTATTTATTGTTAATATAGGTTATTGTTCCGTTTAAATCAGCAAAACCAACAGCGTTTGGAGAGTTATCTAATGCATAGTTTTTTAACCTCAATTGCTCTTCAATTAATTTTTTTTCTGTAATATCAGTGCAATTAACGATGAAAGTGACCACCTAATTCCAATTTAAGTTGACCACCTACATTTTCCACTACAAAAAGAACTTATTTTCCACTGTTGAGATTAGACAAATTTAAACATTTTCTGTATTAAACATATTTCTTTTTCTTCTCATTGATTCTCCCATTAATTCAATCCGGTGTGATTGATG
>JBFFLX010000377.1:0-1604 GCA_041554435.1 Bacteroidales bacterium | reverse complement strand
CTTTCATCAATAACTTCCGAATGAATATTATTTGGTTTTTCAATACATGCAATAACTTTCAATCGATCGGAAATTTCATTGGCGAATGATTTTCCGGGTTGTGTAAACCACGAAAGGCTGCCTTCAAAATCGGGAAGGTTAACGGCTATAATTTTTAATCCCTTCAGGGAAGCATTTTTTAGAAGTTCATTTTTAAATGGGAAGTCGGCACTAATTTCTGCACTTTGAATTTTCCATTTATTTTTATCAATGTTTTTACTTAAAAGATAGTCGCGCATCCGCAAAAGCGACCACTGGCGAAATACCTCATTATGAGTTAATTCGGGTATCCATTTTGTGTGTGCAACACCTTTTATTTCAACTCTTGAGCCACCTTTACAACTTACATTTACATCCTGGCGTCCGGCACCAATTCCGGTTCTTACTTTGTTAGTACTACGGTTTAAAAAACGAATATAATCGCAGCCTTCTTTTACTTCCTGGGGGTTGATAAAATCGGGATAAGTAACTGTTTCTATCAAAGGCATTCCCAGTCGGTCGGTTTTGTAAATACGGCGGTGGCCGATATCTGATATCTCGCGACATGAATCCTCTTCGATACTCAACTGTATGAGCCTTACCTTCTTTTTAGGAAGCTGAAGTTCGCCTTCCACACCAATGATGGCTGTTCTTTGAAATCCGGTTGGAATACTGCCGTCGAGGTATTGTTTACGGGTAATATGAACTTCTCCAACAATGTTTAATTTGGAAAGCAGAGAAATTTCGATGGCAATTTCCAGTGCTTCACGGTTCATAGGGAATGGAGGAGTGTCGTCAACTTCGTAAGTACATGCAGTTTCGTTTTTTATACGATAAACTATTTCTTTACGTGTTTTAAACTCCATGAGGGCAGTGCCGTCGTATTCACCCAATTCGCTCAAAGTAGGACGCATATGTCTTATTATCTCAGCATCGAAATCATCATGCTCATTATAGTGTCCGGCAGGACAGTGGCAAAACATTTTTTCTTTGGTGAGCAATTGCTGATGTACTTCCAGTCCCGACATAAAGCCGATGCGGTCGTAATCCTCTTGCTTAGCCTTTTGGCGGGGAATCCATCCCGATTCCTTCTGGGTTTTTTCGAAATTATATTTGGGGTTGAAACTCATATTAAAACCTTATGAAAAATAAAGGCCAAATGTAAAAAAAAGAATCATGGCCAAGGGCAATTAAATTCTTATAATGGTTCTAAATATTAAGATAGTGTGATAGGAATATGGTTTGGGGTTGATAGGAACGCGGATGACGCGGATTAAACGGATTTGCGCGGATTAATTTAGTTTAAAAATAAACCTATGAGTTTTAAGAATTGAAAATACTACTCTCCATTTAAATAAATCCTATTTGAAGCATTTAATAGATCCGCGTCTATCCGACAAATCTGCGTCATCCGCGTTCCTATTAAGTCGCCTTCTATTAAATTTTTACATTCTCAAAAACTAATAATCTATTTGTTAATTTTGCGTTTGTATTAGGATATGATAAGAAGAATAACAATTATTTACATCTTTATAATATTGACTGTGACGGCTTTTTCACAGCAAAAACCACGTGTTTATGTGGAT
>JBFFLX010000376.1:0-1617 GCA_041554435.1 Bacteroidales bacterium | reverse complement strand
GAAAAAGAAGCAATATAATTACAATTAGTTTTTTCATGGTTCAATAAAATTACCTTGACTTAACCAAGTATTATAATCGTCATTTACTGTTGCTGTATTTCCACCAAGCACAAGTGTTTCTCCTACGTGCCCTAGTGTGATTAAATAAGTTATTCTTCTGTCAACTTCAGATTGTGCGAATGTATATTCAGTAAAATCTAAGGCTGTATCTGGAAGCGTTGGTGTTGATAAATCATAAACCAAACCAATTTCACGAAGCATTACTTCCGCTATTTTTGCGTAGCCTGCTTCGGTATAATGCACTCCATCTTCGTCGTATTCGGGTTTAATATTCCAAAGATTGCCAACCGCCCCACCTGTTCGGAATTGTCCTAAATCTTCATCAAAATCAATAATTATTTTACCTTCAATTTCGTAGGTGTTAAATAATGTTTCTAAATCAGCGTTCCAATCATCGCGAGTAACCATTGCCTCGTTAATGCCGTCCGTCCACGGCATTATTTTCCAAACAATCGGAATTATATTGTTAGCTAAACAAGCATCTAATATAGCTGTCATATTTGCGATATAAACCGATTTTAGTACCGATTGTGCAATATCGTTAACACCTCCGCTTATTACTGCAAATCGGGGCTTTTTAAGTACAACGTCGCGATTAAAACGAGCTGCTATTTGAGTAGTGTTATTCCCTCCAACGCCACAATTTTGATAGTAAAATTTAGAATTTAAAGCCTGTAATTTATACTGCCAACTTTTTTCGACATTTTCATAAGTCCACAATCCATCTACCATCGAAGCGTGTTGGGGAATACTCGCATTAATACTATCGCCAATTGTAACAAGTAGCGGTGTTTGGCCTTGTACATGAATTACCTGAACAGAGCCTAATGTTGTTTCAGCATCCCAATCAACAGGGGTTTCATCGTAAGTTGCCCCAACTCTATATTTACCGCCTCCAACAGCCGTTAGATATGCTGCCTGAGTGTTGCCGGTACTTCTACCATATAAAACACCAGTAAAGTCACCTTCTACAACATCTATCGGTGTGTCTAGTGTAATTTCTTGCTCTGCTGTCCCAGCCGCTAATTTTATTAAAATACTTTCAACGCTTACAATTTCGTAGGCAGTTGGGGTTTTTCTCCAAATATAAAAATAGGCTTGTGTAAGGTCGTTTGTTTTGGTAATTAATTTAATTTTTGTAACGGTTGTTTTTCCTGTTACCCTTTCATTTCGCGCCAAATGAATTAACTCTAATCCATTTGTGGTTGCAGTAAGCGCACCGCCAGTTGCCTCAATGTCATTAATCGAATTAAATTGAACCAAATCATCTAATCTGGTGGGCAATGCTGGCAATCCGCTGCTTGCCTCTGCTCCTAGTCGAACCTTTCCAATAATATTTCCAATGATGTTTAACATTGTTTATCGTCCCCATTTAATGTTTGCGATTTCTTCTGCTGTTAAGACTGAATTAAGTTTAATTTCTTTGACCATTTCGATATTCCATCCAGGATAAAACATTGTTGAAACAAATTCAGTTCCTCTTGCCGGTTTTACTTCAAGAATGATATTTGCATTATTTTCATTTTTTATCATGAAATATTTCTTACCGGACTCTAT
>JBFFLX010000375.1:0-1625 GCA_041554435.1 Bacteroidales bacterium | reverse complement strand
TTGCAGTTAAAGGCAAAGCCTTTAAAATAAAGGAACTTGCAAATAAATTAATTGCAATTAAAGGAATTCAACACGGAACTTTAAGCATGAGTAATAAGCAGTAAAATATTAATCAAAAAGATAAAAAAACATATTTTTTTACAATATCAGTAACACGTTTATATATTTTAGTAACACATAAACCAACAAATTAATGAGAAAGCAAAGTTATTTAACAGTCTTGTTTGTATTGTTTCTACAGTTTACATTATTGGCACACAATGTAATAAAAGGTAAAGTTATAGATGCTAATACCAATAGCCCTTTAGCAGGTACAAGCATAGTATTATCAGGTACTTCCGAGGGTTGTTCCAGCGATGATTGGGGCAATTTTTTAATCGATACCGATTTTGAATCGGGAATATTAATAGTTTCATATCTGGGATATGAAAGCCAGGAAATTGAGTTCACTTCGCATACCGAATTTCTGGTTATCGAACTAAAACCCGATGTTGTAGATTTGGGAACCATAAACATATCAGCAAGCAAGATTACACCCATGGAATCGATGGCACAAATAGATGTTAAACTAAGGCCTGTAAAAACATCGCAGGAAGTTTTGCGCATAGTTCCGGGCTTGTTTATAGCACAGCATGCCGGAGGTGGTAAATCGGAACAAATATTCCTTAGGGGTTTTGATGCGGATCATGGAACCGATGTAAACATCTCCGTGGACGGAATTCCTGTGAATATGGTTTCACAGGCTCATGGTCAGGGTTATGCCGATTTGCATTTTGTAATTCCCGAACTGGTCAGGGAAGTTGACTTTGGAAAAGGTCCGTATTATGCTGATTATGGCGACTTTAGCACTGCCGGATACGTAAGTTTTAAAACCATGAACAGCCTTAAAGAAAACCTGATTAAAGTTGAGGGTGGAAGTTTTAATACCACAAGGGTGGTAGGACTTTTTAAATTACTGTCGAAAAAACAGGAAACCAATGGAAAAAGCGCCTATGTTGCTGTGGAGAACTTTAATACCGACGGTCCTTTCGACAGTCCTCAAAACTTTAACAGGCTAAATATGGTTGCTCGATATAATAATATCATCGACAGATATAATATGTTTACTCTAACGGCTTCCATTTTTAACAGCAAATGGGATCAATCGGGGCAAATACCCCAAAAATCAATAGATAATGGAATTATTGATCGCTGGGGATCGATAGATCCTACTGAAGGAGGAAATTCACAGAGATATAATTTCATTGCCAAGTCTGTTCATCAACTTGCAGGAGGTGCTATGTTTTGTAACCAACTGTATTACACACATTATAAATTTGATTTATTTTCTAACTTCACTTTTTATCTTAACAATCAGGACTTTGGCGATCAGATTGAACAGAAAGAATATCGTGATTTATACGGCTATACTGCTAAATATTCAAAATCGCATAGTCTCAAAAAAAACAGCACTATCGATTATGAAGTTGGTGGAGGTTTCCGTATTGATAAAATTACTAACTCTCAACTTCTTAATACTTACAAACGTTATACTGTGCTCGACACATTTAACATTGGAGATATTAATGAGTTGAATATGAATATGTATGCTAAACTTAACTGGACAATAAATAAGTTGTTTTTTA
>JBFFLX010000374.1:0-1645 GCA_041554435.1 Bacteroidales bacterium | reverse complement strand
CGTTTCATAGTGTTACGTTTTGTTATGATGTAATCATCTAATAAGATTCAAAAAGTGTCCGCAATATAATAACTTATTAAAAGTTATTTTCAAACCGAATCGATAATAAACATTTGAAATGATATTTTACTTTTTTATTTTGATTTTTTATTTTCGAGTAATGAAGAATAGATATGAATCAATTCATCATATATTTTTTCTGAAGAATAATACTCTGCCGCCTTTTCTTTTCCGTTTTTACCATATTGCTCACAGCTTTCAGGATTTTCATACAGTTTTTGTATGGCAAGTGCCAGTTCTACTGAATTGCCCGGTTCCACCAATAAACCATTTTTTTCATGGTCGATTATGGAAGCCATAGCACCCAGGTTGCTTGTAATAACCGGCTTACCATGTTTCATGGCCCGTGTGATCACATTCGGAAATCCTTCGTACCACTTACCCGGGATTACAATTATTCTGGATTTGTGGAATAATTCATCCAGACTGTTTCCTTTTAAAAAACCAGTCCATTTAATATTCTTAGGTGATTCCTTTTTCAAGTAAACTAAGGTGTCATCTATACTTCCAGCTAGCACAAAGGGTATTTCAGGCATTTGCCGTGCGGCTTCAATAAATTCCACAATTCCTTTTTCTAAACTTACCCGACCAACAAATGACACCAATGTACCCACATTTTTTTCTTTGTATTCGGGTATTTCCGGAGTTAAACCAGGCACAATAGCAAGTTTATTTTCAGCAATGCCGTTCTGTATAAATTTTTGTTTCTGGAATTCAGATTGTACAATGTAAGCATCCACATAAGTTAAAATGCCCCACCATTTTCTAGCAGTGTAATTTCGTATAGCATAACCGACACTTTTTATTCTATTTTTCTCACAATTTTTTAATATACAATGTATTTCCCTTCCGGTTGTTAAACATTTTTCACAAACCTTCCCTTTGTTATCCAAATGCAGACCATTGGGGCAAAACAAACGATAATTGGGGCAACGCATTACCACTGGTATTCCTATGTTTTTTATCGTTTTAATAATAGCAGGAGATATTAATGGATACAAATTTTGAACCTGAACAACATCGGGTTGAAATTCCTCAATTTTTTGTTTAACTTCGTTTACAGCCCCGGGGTTCCAAATACCGGTAAAAAAAGCCAGTCCTTTTTTATATTGTGAACTCTCCAATTCTGCCGAACTTCTTCGATACCACTCCACATCATGCCCATTCTGCTCTAATAAACGAACAATTCCTTCAGCAGCATGTTCTTCTCCGCTATTGTTACTTGCGTAATTATTATGTATGTATAGTATTTTCAAGATCTTTCTTTTTAGAATAAACGGTTGATTGAAACACATTCATTTAATTCTTATAATTTCTTCAAGTATATAAATGTTTGAGTATAATAAGAAAACTGTAATGTTTAGCAGGAACAATTATGGAACAATAAGATTAAGTATCACAATATTCAATTTTCTTGATAAAAATCTTAATATCAAAGGAAAAGAAACACCAATAAGAACAATAAAAGGTAAATAAAAATAGAAATGTTCTTGGTAAGAAGGATCTATAATATTAATTACAGTCGTAGTCCCAAAAATAAATACACTGTTCCAAATGTAAATTGCAAAAGTCTTTTGACCAATGT
>JBFFLX010000373.1:0-1658 GCA_041554435.1 Bacteroidales bacterium | reverse complement strand
TCTTATTCAAATTTATAAGTTTTTCCTTGCGTACCTGTTTTAGCTAAATGCTTTTCATACCAATCTTTGCTTTTGACTTTTAATTTTATAGTCATTTCGTCTATTATTGTATCTTTAAAGACTATTTCATTAAAATCAAGTAGCGGATAAGTGCAGTATTGTTGGTTTTCAGGATTTATTGTAATTACGGCCATTAACATTCCCTTATTAGGGTTTTTGTCAAGTAATGTAAACCTCTCAGGAAATAACGGGAATACACGCTCTGTTGATTTATTTAAAGTGTAACCTTTAGCTACCGAAATATCAGCGTTAAATTCGCAATAGTCTTTGAAATCAAGTATCACATACTTAGTAGTTGGTGTTTCTACTGTGTCAACTGGAATACTGTCTATTTGTGCCTGTGTCATCGCTGCAAGTAGCAGGAAAAATAATGTTAGTGTTTTCATAATTTAATTGTCTTTAATTTCGTTTAATACAGCAAATTCTCCATGATATTTTATAGCAGCTTTATTATATGCACGAGCAGCTTGCTCTATTGTTTCATACCCACTTCCAATGAATATTGATTTACCATTAACTTTTATTCTTGCACAAATCGAATCTTTTGTATTGGCATATCTCCATTCCTTACTCCCCTTATGATAATATTTTTGTTTTTGACTTCTTATAGAAACTCCTTTATATGGTATTTTCCCATTAGATAATTTATTCATTGCATTTTGTGATTTTGTTGCAACCCTTAAATTTTCTCTTTGATTATTTATTCCATTCCTATCTATATGGTCAACAAGTATTTTTCTATCAGTTATACCTAATATCATTCGATGCATTTTTATTGTTTTATGTCCAGTCTCTGCATAAATATTGCCATTTTTATATTCATGTATTCTCCACTTAAATTTACTCAACATTTCATAATCTTCATCACTTACTAAAATTTCAGTACCATTTGTTGCATTAATTATTTTCATTCTTTTATAATTTTTATTAGCAAAGATACTAAAATAAAAACTATGCTGCAAATAGTGTTATTAATCCTGTACCAATCTCAAACTATACCCTTCAACCGTTATTGCAACCTCTGAGAATGTATCAGCACCATCAACTATTTGTCGTATATAATCTGCATCACTACATAAAAAACCAGTAGTTGTTTTGTTTCCAGTATATGTTCCACTTGAATTAGTATATCCTGTTCCCAATGCAGACAATCCACTAATATTTGTTCCATTTGCAGTAGTCCAATAATCTGTTCCATCTTTTTTGGCTGAATTTCCACCTATTGAAGAAAGGGTAGTTAATTCTGCTCTTGTTGGTACATGATAACCCCAATCATCATTGGAAGCATTGTATAAAACTATATCCTGCTGAATTAAACTTGCTGCAAATTTATTATATAATTTTCCTGCCCATGAACCAACCTGACTATCATTATTTGGATATTTCCAAAAAGCTGCTGCCTTGCTAGCTTCGTAAACTGAACTACCTTGTGTTACTAATCCTGTATAAAGTTCTTGTGAGCCTGCCCATCCTACTTCTTCGATTGATACGTTGTCGATTGAGCCAATTGTTCCACCACCTGCGTATATACCAAAATCAGCAGACGTTCCATCTGATTTTATATACTGAGTATATGTATTTGGGACTGTTAGTATATC
>JBFFLX010000372.1:0-1692 GCA_041554435.1 Bacteroidales bacterium | reverse complement strand
GACAATGGATTGTCGGGATGGTTGTCCGTTCGAGCCGGATTATACCAATTGAATTTTTCTAAAGGTCTCCCAAAGCATCTAAAGTTTTAACATTTAGATATATAGTTTATTAACCTAATAACTCGATTATCTCTTTCATAATTATATATATTTTTAGTGTTTTCCATTTTTAGTTTTTTTTGGAAAAAGAATTATCTTTGTCAGGTATTATCGGGGTGTGGCGCAGTTGGCTAGCGTACTTGCATGGGGTGCAAGTGGTCGTCCGTTCGAGTCGGATCACTCCGACTAATAAATACTTTAAAGACTGTCTTGAAAAAGTCAGTCTTTTTTTTGTTGGCTAGCGTATCCATTGAAATGAATGAACTTCGGAATTAATTTTCAAATCCTGAAAGATGAGATTATTGATGATTATGCCTGCCAAGCAACGATTCTATCGATGTCTTTAATTTGTCAAGAGATTTGTTTACTGATTGTTCTACAGTATTTGCCTGACTGCTAACAGCAATTGGTTGTCTGTTAACTAATCGGGCTTCGAGCAAACAGCGTTTGTCGTCCTGCCCGGGTTTGCTTCCGTTCTCGTCAGAAAGATGGACTTCTATTCTGGTGATGTCATGGGCGAAACTCGACAAATCATCAGTGATTATGGCGGTTACATACTCTGTAAGCTTTTCGTTTCCCGATATGTTTTTATCGGTATTAATTTGAATATTCATAATTTTAATTGATTTTGAAATGGTTTTTATAAGTTAAGTTCATTTGCATAAACAAGATACCATTTCTTGCGTATTAAATTAAATCTGTATTCTGATCTATATCCTATAATTACAACTCAAAATTCACAACTCATAATTCTTTACCATGCCTACATTAATTCCGGCAGGAAAACTTTTCATTTCTCAATTTTAGTTTTTCATTATTAACTAATCTTCCTCCATTCACCCATTCACCGACTAAAATATTCCATTCGCCTATTTTATCTTCTCCACCCTATGGTGTCGCCATATATTTGCTGAAAAATTAAGAAAACTATAAAAAAATTATAAAGATGAAAACTTTAACTAAATCAACACTTGCAATTCTAATAGCGCTCTTCTTATCTACTAATAATATGTTTGCCGATGGGTTTGAAATAGAAAAGGAAAATTATATTGATGACATTCCTTTCAATACAGAAAAAATTGCTAACCAAACAATATTGGAAAATGCAATAAATCAGGACTTCACAATGGATAAAGAAAGTGTTAACGATATTCCTTTCAATACGTTTGATATTGCTTCCCACAAACTTTATGAATTAGCAATGGCAAAGGAATTTAGTATGGTAGAGGAAGCATACGTAGAAGATATTCCTTTTAATACACAACTCATCGTATCACAAAGTGCCGACAGTACAAGTTTTATAGCAATTAAGTAAACTCGATATATATAAGAGGCCTGATAATAAATTTTTTAAATTCTATTATTATCAGGTTTCTTCCCATATAAAGTTTTTAGAGTTCTATTGTTTTTTTTATAGTATTTATGCTTCAATCCTAAATATCTGATGTAGTTATGCGGAAGCCAAACTTTACTTTTAGCGTAAATAACTAAATCTAACCAATACTGAAAAGTCATTTATTTTTCAAGTTTTTTACCAAATTCAGAAAACCTATTTTGTTATACATTTTATTTTATAGTTTTCCAAATTGTTTT
>JBFFLX010000371.1:0-1707 GCA_041554435.1 Bacteroidales bacterium | reverse complement strand
GAGGGGATAAGCGCATATAATATAAACATATAAGAGAGTTGTATGCAAGCAGAAAAATGAAAAACCAATTGAATAAAATACTGACCATAAAACCTTGGATAATATTTTCATCCATAATCGTTCTGTCGATTTTCTCTGAATCAATAATTGGAACTATATTAATGACAATTTGGTTCTTGATATTTACTTATTGGACTTTTGGAATTGGAGAAAAATTGTATAATAAACTGAATGACAAATCCATATTGAACCTAAAACGATTTAAAGTTCAAATAGCATTTGTTGTTGTTTATCTGATAATTATTTTCGCTTCTGGAGGCGGATACGAAATAAATAATGAAAACATTGCTGAATATGGCTGGAAAGCTTGGGTGATTATTCCATTCCATCTGATTTTAATGTATTCAATGATTCACACAATCTACTTTCTATCAAGATGTATAACTACATTGAGAAATAAAAAAGAAGGATATGGCTGGTATATGTTAGGGTTTTGGATGTTTCCTATTGGAATATGGATAATTCAACCGAGAATAATTGAATTACTGAATGAAAAGCCAGCATACAACATAGTATAAAATTTATGCTCAAATCGGAACTAGTACAAACCGACAAACATTCAATAAAAATATTGCTAAGGCGGAAAAATCTCCGATTTTTACGTCGCACAAATCTTATACAAAACCGTTGTGCTTCATTATGACCAACCTATAACCAATTATATTCTATTTTAAGAATCAATAAACAATGTTAACTACTGTAGTATCCCTGCTATTAACATTAACTTGAATTTGATCGGTAAAAGGATTCGCTCCTGTGGACTCCCAAGAAACCCATGAAGATGAGAAAATACCGCAAGCTCTTATAAGAGTTGTGTCAATATTACTACCATTGAGCCTAACGTAATTTAGACCATTACAATCTAAATTCTTATAGGACACAATAATTCTATCCTGTTCGGTATGCGGTTCCTCATTTTTAATTTCCAACTTCAAATAGCTTTCATAATCTATGTTAATAATATCAGGCGGAAAACCATCATTATCATTACAAATCATTTGGTAGTTTTCTTTTGAAACCTTGAACCAATATGGTCTTGCATCTGGCCTGATCTCTCCACACACTAAACCATTAATGTCCGATGTTCCATAGTAAGCGGTTGCAGCTGCATAGGAATAATTATAAGTTATGTGTAGAAAAGCTCCCTCAACTGGCAAACCTGTTTGACTATCAACAATTGTAAAGCAACGATTGACCCATTGATCTGGTTGAACATTATCACTACTATCCTTGCCACATCCAGCTGTTATTACAACGAACAAACCTAATATCAAATAAAAAACGAATCTTGCCTTCATTAGTATCCTCCTTTATAGAATTGAGTTTCAAACCAATGCTATAAATTAATACAAGATTAAGAAGTTTCCAATGATAATTATCATACAATCACCCTATTGCTTTTAAGACAAAATCGAAATATTAAAGGATTATTAGAAATAGAAAAATAACGAAAGCACAACAACGTGTATAAAACATAGCTATTACAGGCTTTCCGAAAGGTTTTCGTATATTTACAAAGTACGCCAAATTTTTTTTTTGGTTATATTTAGAAAAGAAAATTAAACATAAAAATAAAAAATTCGGCTCGTGCAAAATCCGAAAAGTTAGTGTCTTTTTATACGCTACGTTTCATACACAAGAGAGTTG
>JBFFLX010000370.1:0-1713 GCA_041554435.1 Bacteroidales bacterium | reverse complement strand
GGTCGTCAATATCTAAAAACTCGGCATACTCGCCGTGTGTATCAACAAATAAAGTAATATCGTAAGCAGTTATTTTAATGGCATCGTGGGTGGTTTCGGCTCCATCCATTCGCGGACGCAAAGCATCGCCACCACCCTCAATAATTACAATACTACCCGAATAACTTTCTTTGAGTACATCGAGCCGGATTGAAGCACCTAAAAAATTGGTAAAATCTAAACGGTATTTTATGCCGTATGCCATATTTTAGTTTTTGTTTTTTAGTTCAACTTGTTCCAAACACGAATTAATGTCTTTCTATTATTTTACTTTCAAAAGGCAATAATTGAAATGATGTAATAGTATCGCCTGTCAAATTGGTTCGTGTACCTGTCAAATTATAAGTAATCGGAAGTTTAGTTGTATTTGTATAAATTTGCATGCTGTCAATGTTGGTAATCGTAGCATTGACTGAATTTGTTGTTTGGCTTGAATAAGTGTCTAATTCTTCTATTGTAACTCTCCCATCCCAAACACCGCCACTACTACTACTTACATAAATATGGTCTAAATCCCTATATCCAAAAATATTTCCGTCATAAGTCATATACATACTATCAATCGTGGTTGAATAAATTTTTAATGTCCTTGAATCATATACATTATATTCACCATTTGATACCATTATATTTCGCTTAAATGTATTCGCCGGTTCATTGTCGTTTGCATTATATTCAACTAATGCAGCTTGCTCTTTTAGATTGTAAAAAAATGTGTTATCCGTAATTTTGCAATTTGAAAGGTTATTACAAATCAAACCAAACCGCTGATTATAAGTAGTGTTGTTTGAATATGTAACTCCATAAGTAATCCCATCTAAATAACCCCCATGCGCCTCGTTAAAATCGTGTGTGGCGTAAAATATATTGTGGTCGATGAATGAACCTTCGGAATGAACGTGTGTGTAGATATTCCCACCATCAACACCTGTTAAGCATACATTTGATATTTCATTATATTGCAATGTGTCGTTTACTCCCCTGAAAAATATACCACAATATCCAATACTATCTAATGTGTTATTACTAATTGTATTTTCATCAGAATCATACGAATAAATTCCTGATCCTGCTGCGTTGTAATCTCCCAACATTCCGCTTCCCCCCGTATAATACCCACCTGTGCCTATGTTTTTGTGCATGGCAATTATGGAAATGTCGTTGTTATTCATATCGCACGAATCGCCAAAAAGCCTAATGGCTTGAAAATTTGATTCAATTACATTATTATAATTAAATGTTATTCGCCTGTTTCCGTCATGGTCGGCATTTAAGGCTGAATAATAACACTTTTCGAAATCGCAATTAGCAATGGTTATATCTTTTGATATAGAATTTAAAAATACTCCTGAATGATTGAATCCAACAAATTTAATGTCCCGAATTGTCACATCATTAGCCGTTGACGCATAGAAAGCATAATCTTCTGTCGTAACCTCTATTGTGTAAGTGCTTGGATTGTTAGCCAGTTGCACAAAAACCGTATCTCCACGATAAGCCCATTGTCCGTTTCCATCAATTAAATCAGGATGGTTCAATATATAATAGTCGTCCCCTATACCTAATTGATATACGTAATAATCTAAAATAGCAGACGAATCGTTTAACATTCCCGTAATCAGAAATTTATAGTTCGCCCAATAAACAGAGTTAATAATAGCGGTTGATCCTGTG
>JBFFLX010000369.1:0-1714 GCA_041554435.1 Bacteroidales bacterium | reverse complement strand
CTGAATTACATAGTAAATCAGAAGGTTTTAGTAAGCAATTATATTGATAGAATGTTTGCAAAATACAGTCCGGCTACTTTTTTATCGGTAGTTATTGAAGATTGTATTTCAAAAGGAAAAGATTATTATAATGGCGGACCGCGTTACAATACCAATTACATTCAATGTACAGGTTTAGGAACTGTAACAGATAGTTTGTCGGTTTTAAAAAAGCACGTTTTTGAGAACAAAACATTTTCAATGAAAACAGTGTTAAATGCAGTTTCAAACAATTTTGAAGGAAAAGAAATTTTAAGGCAAACAATTATTAACAAAACACCATTTTATGGAAATGATGATGATTATGCTGATGATATTGCATTACAGGTTTACAATGATTTGTTCGATGCTATTGATGGAAAACCTAATACAAAAGGTGAATCATTTCATTTAAATATGTTGTCTACAACGTGTCACGTTTATTTTGGAAAAGTTATGGGCGCAACACCAAACGGGCGATTGGCACATAAATCTATTTCGGACGGAACTTCACCTTCTCATGGTTGTGATGTAAATGGACCTTCGGCTGTTATAAAATCGTTGACAAAAATTGATCAGGTGAAATCTGGTGGAACATTGTTAAATCAACGATTTTTACCAAGTTTATTAAAGCGTGATGAAGATATTATAAAGTTGGGGCAATTAGTTAGAAGTTATTTTGCGTTGGGCGGACATCATATTCAATTTAATATTGTAGATACGGCAACGTTATATGCAGCTCAAAAAAATCCTGAAGATTATAAAGATTTATTAGTGCGAATGGCTGGTTATAGCGACTATTTTAACGATATGAACATTGATTTGCAGCAAGAAGTTATTGAACGAACAGAAAATGAATCCTTTTAATAGAACAGAAAGTCAGTTCGAGTGATTTTTCGAAATGAAATGAAGGAAAATAGTATCGAGAACTTTTCAGAAGTGCAAGACTTCTCGATACACTTCTCCTAAGGTTGAAGCACTCGAAGTGACGCAAGAGCTATTTACTTTAACAGTAATTAAATGAACAAATGAGTACAGGTTTAATTTTTGATATTAAGAAATTTGCCATTAATGATGGGCCCGGAATTCGTTTAACAGTTTTTTTTAAAGGATGTAATCTGCATTGTAAATGGTGTCATAACCCAGAAAGTATGTCGCCAAAAGTACAGAAAATGTACAATGCTAAAAAGTGTATTGGAGTTGTAAAATGTATAGAAAACTGTCCGAACGATGCTTTAAAAATGACTTCAGAAGGTATTGTAACCGATTATAATGTTTGCAATTTATGTGGAAAATGCGCTGAAGTTTGCTCAACCAAAGCTTTTGAAATGTTAGGTTCTGAAATTCCAATTTCTGAATTAATGAAAAAGATTGATAACGAAGCTATTTTCTTTGATCAATCAGGTGGAGGTGTAACTTTTTCAGGAGGTGAACCTTTAATGCATTCAGAATATTTGTTAGAGGCTTTGAAAGAATGTGGAAAAAGAATGTATCATAGAGTTGTTGACACTACAGCATTCTCAAGTTTAGAAACACTATTGGAAATTGCAAAACGTACCGAACTTTTTTTGATTGATTTAAAAGTGATGGATAATGAAAAGCATAAAGAGTATTCAGGAGTTGGTAATGAAAAAATTCTTTCAAATATAATTGAGTTAGCAAAAACAAATTGCGAAATTGTTTTTAGAATTCCGCT
>JBFFLX010000368.1:0-1732 GCA_041554435.1 Bacteroidales bacterium | reverse complement strand
ATGTAAGAGCTAAAATTAAACTGCTGACCATTATTAAATAAAATATTTCCATCTATTCTATCGTGGTTGCCATGACTTAAAAATATGCCGTAAGAATTTGAGGCATTACACCCATACACGATATTGTCTTTAACTGTAACATAACTATTTGAACCATCTAAATAAATTCCATGTGCTTGAGAAGAAATAATTTTACCCCCTCCAATATCTGCAACAACATTATTGCTAATTATTGAACCAATAGCAGAGTAGGTGTAAATACCTCCACCGTCTTGAATATAAGAACAGGCTCGTTTAACGATATTCCCATCTATTAAAGAATTTGATGCAGAAATAAGTATACCAATAAAACCGACATCCGTAATTTTATTATTATTAATGTTCAAGTTATCGCAACCTCTTGTCGAAATCGCCATCCCTGCATGTCCTTTTTGTACATATCCGTCAATTCCCATGTTCGCAAACATTCCAATAGAATTAATAATATTATTCGAAATACTACCATCATCACCTTGCATCCGAACACCCCCATACACTGAGTTTGAAATATTACAATTGGTTACAAATAAACTATCCGTTTGCTGTGATGCGTGACCATAGAGAGTATCAGTTGCGTTAACTCCTGTATAATAATTATCAACAAAATCAACATTGTCAATTATTACGTTGTTATTGATTCCTGTTAAATGAACTCCATCTTTATTAAATCCATCAACAATCAGATTTTTAATTTCTACATTAGAAATTGCATTTCCGTTAAATCCATAATTTAAAGCCGAAACCTCAACGGTTTGCCCTGTTGGGTCTGCTCCGTTTGGCATCCAAACATATAAAACACTGTCAATCCAAGCCCATTCTCCGGCTTCATCTAATAAATCAATTGAGTTAACCACATAAAACGACATTAAAGGCAACAAAGTTCTTGATGTTGGTGGATGTGCTAATGTGACCTCACCAGTTGCAGGATTACCCGCAATAATTTTAACTGTTTCCCTTGTATAATCATCATTTCTGTAAATGAATGATGCACCAACGCAATCCAGCCCAATTAAATCACTACTCGTAAATGTGCTATCATTTATAACGGTTGTAATTTTCCAAAAATATCCACTCAGGAAGGTATCGGCTTGTGCAATTGACATTTTAGTATCATTCGCAAAAACTGAATTTGGGTAATTATTTAAACTTGCTTGATATACATTTGTTGCTCCAACTTGTGTAAATCCTGTAACTGTGTTTCTTCCTGAAATGGTTGCTTTTGTTCCTGTGCCGTAAGTTTCGTAATGAACTCCAGAAACTAAAGGTACTGAACTATAAATCGTGCTACTGGCTTGTAATCCAACTGTATCGCCGCTAACTGGCGTAATGGCTGCTAATTCTGCCGATGAACTAACAACAAAGGTTGCAGAAGTTAAAAAAGTTGTACCTGTTGGTTCTTCCGTTACAACCGTATCGGGCTTTAAAAAGCTACCAAACCATTGCGCCTGTGCCCCAACAGAAAGAAGCAAAAACAAGATGATTAATTTAAAGCGATCCATAATTTATATAGATTATATTGTTAACTCTTTTCCCTACAATGCTTGTATGTGTACCTGTTAAATTCGCGGCGGTTGGCGGCAATGTATTTCCACCGGGAAACCGAAAAGTACAACCAGTGTGCGTAAATTGTGCAATCCCAAATGTGCCAGCTCCTGCCTGAATTAATATAATTGTAAATTCGTGACCGTTGGGT
>JBFFLX010000367.1:0-1824 GCA_041554435.1 Bacteroidales bacterium | reverse complement strand
CTATTGTATTATTTCCAGTCCCTTCATCAAAACTCCAATATCCGATAAGTCCGGATTCATTACCCACTAATTGTATATTATATTGGTTGTTAATTTGAGTATTATTTAAAGGGATATTCCAAACTCTAACCTCGTCTATATAGCCATGAAAAAACTGTTGAAGCAATTGTCTTCCTCCAATTCTAAAATCGTTAGCATTCGAATATGCATCACCAATAACTCCTGTTGCTGCAATTGGAGCTAAAGGGACTCCATTTAAATACGGTTTCACAAAACTTCCATCATAACTTACAGTTATATGGGACCAAGTATTTAATGGCGCAATTATTCCTGAATTAATCCAAGTCCATCCTGGAGATGTATTTGCAAGTGCTATTTGTATACTACCATTAGGAAAACGAGCAATTTCATATTCTCCTTCTTTATTTACAATTACTCCTCCACTTTCAGGTCCTCCAGGTCCCATAGGATATATCCAGGCTTCAATACTTAAAGCATCACTAACTTTTAAGTTAGGATTATTACCTATTTGTATAAAATCTGATCCCGATGTAAATAATGCAGCACTTGGAGAGTTATTTAAAACACCTATATCATTACAAATAAATGTCGTTTTATCAATCGAGATGGCTTGTATGTCACAATTATCTGAACTCCCATTATCAATATCTTCAGGAATTATACTTACCTGCCCACTACTTTCTAAAGCAACTGTAATATTTTTAGCTACTACATTAGGAGCTTCATTATCTTCAACTATTATTGTTTGTGTGTGTGTATTTGAATTACCATTGGCATCGGTTGCTGTCCAAATAATATCCGTATTTCCAACTGGGTATATACCTGAAGCGTCAGAAGTATTAGTTCTGTTATTGGTTAAAATCACTGATGATATTGGAGCATCTGAAGAAACCCAATCACTTAAAGAATCCATATCCGTAAGAGTTCCATTGTTTCCATTCCCTGAGATATCAGTTACTATATTACTTCCTAAACCATCTTCAAAATTGTAATAAGCTACCAAATTTGGTTCTGTCCCAGTTAAAATTCTATTAAATGAACTAGTAATTTCAGGTTCTGATAATGCCCTATTCCAAATTCGAACTTCATCCATTCTCCCAATAAAGTTATTTTGTAATCCCGCTGTTGAATTACCTATCCAAAGGTTTTCAGCATTTGATGAACCTATATGACCAGACACAATTAATTCATCTTTTAATATGCCATTCACATATAATTTAACCTTACCATCTGAAGCCACTGCAGCAACATGCTGCCAAGTATTTTCGGCAATGCTAGCATTTACTCCTTGTCCATCCCAACCACAATTTCCATTTGATAGATATGCTAATTTTCCATTTCGAATCACCAAAGCATAATTCTGACATTGGTTAGCAGTTCCCTTAATTAAAATCGTCTTTTCTCCAGAAACATCCTTTGGATAAATCCATGCCTCTATAGTAACATCCGAAATTATATCTAATGAATTACTATCTGAAAATGTTACAAAATCATCAATACCGTCAAATGCTAAAGCATTTCCTATATTTGTACAATTATCGTTCACCGTTGGTGGGGTAACAGTTACATAAGCTTCACAAACTCCTTCATCATTATCAACAGTTATATCTTGAGTAACTATTTCTGGTGCAATATTATCTAAAACGGTAACAATCGCAGTACTAGAAGATGTATTTCCATTGTTATCAGTAGCAGTTAAACTGACAGGAACCCCAACAAAATCAAAGGAAGTTAATCCATTTACCCAATCAGAAGATACATCCATATTCATTAATGTACCATCATTTCCATTTCCTGACTTAT
>JBFFLX010000366.1:0-1843 GCA_041554435.1 Bacteroidales bacterium | reverse complement strand
CTGTATCTTTCTATGGCTTCCATCATTCTTTCCCGGACACCCATGCTTATAATAATCTGGAAAAATTAATATAAAAATTGCTTATAGAAGAATAAGGAATAGTTTGGAATTTAAAAATTTGGAACTTATTTGTTTTTTGAAGTTTGTCTTTTCCCGTTTATTAGTTTTATTGTCAGTGCAAGGCACTGTCCGATAAAGTAAAACCGTTCCTTACTGGATATTAAATTTATGAGTTTGTTTTTATTGTCTTCAATAAAACATTGCTTATTCGTTCTTTATCTTCTTCCGTTAAATTTGAACCCGAAGGCAGGCAAAGCCCTTTTTCAAACAATTTTCCGGAAACACCATTTCCATAAAACGGACAATCTTTAAAAACAGGTTGCAAGTGCATAGGTTTCCATAGCGGGCGCGATTCTATATTTTCAGTTTCCAGGGCTAGTCTGATTTTTTCCCGGGTAATCCCTCTTGTTTTTATGGGATCTACAGTGATGCAGGTTAACCAGTGGTTGGAGAAATAATCCGATCCGGATTCTTCCAGAATTTTTATTTCATCTATTTCAGAGAGGATGTTTTTATAAAATTTGTGATTAGCTCTTCTAAGTTCCACATGTTTATCCAAAACTTTCATTTGTCCACGGCCAATGCCTGCTACAATGTTACTCATCCGATAGTTATAGCCTATCTCACTGTGTTCGTAATGAGGAGCATCATCTCTGGCTTGTGTGGCAAGGAAGCGAGATTTCTCAATCAATTCTTCATTATTTGAAATTAAGGCGCCGCCGCCCGAAGTGGTGATTATTTTATTACCGTTAAACGAAAGTACTCCCATCAAACCAAAAGTTCCCAATGCTTTGTTTTTATATTTACTTCCCAAAGCTTCTGCAGCATCTTCAATTACAGGTATTTCGTATCGGTTGGCAACCTCCATTATCTCCTCAATTTTGGCAGACATACCATACAGATGAACAGGAATAATAGCTTTTGGCTTATTCCCTTTTGATATCCTGTCTTTAATGGCCTGCTCCAGTAATACCGGACACATGTTCCAGGTTTCGGATTCGCTATCGATTAAAATGGGAGTTGCTCCGAGGTAAACAATTGGATTTACGCTGGCCGAAAAAGTAAACGACGAAACCAAAACTTCATCGCCGCGTTTTATACCGAGTATAATAAGCGCCAAATGAATCGCCGCTGTACCGGAACTTAAAACAGATGCTGCTTTTGTACCGGTGTAATGGACCAAATCTTTTTCAAAACCATTTACATTTGGGCCTAGCGGGGCAATCCAATTGGTAGCAAAAGCCTCCTGCACATAGTTACTTTCGGTGCCTCCCATGTGCGGGGAAGAGAGCCAGATTTTATTTTGCATAAGATAAAAATAATATAAAAAATTAAAAGGTTGCTTCGTCGTACCTCCAACCAATGACAGATTTACGTACCAGGCAGATTATATTTTCTCATTATATAATTTCTGTATTTTACGTCATAAATCACTTTTACCATATTGTTCAAATAAGCAATGAATAACCTAAGAAAAAGAATTATCGAGATATACAGATGACTAAGACGGGGAAACCTCAATGACACATCACATAGATAACAATGCAACTGAGCGTTCATATTTCTTATTTTACCAAATTGGCCCTTGATATTCAAAACTTTTTCTGTGAACATATAGTATCCCTCTAATTTATTCTTCTCTTCAACTATGTTCAATATCAATGCAGCATCTAACCGTTGCGAAATGAGGTACAAATCGTACATATCTCGAAGATCACTTTTTTTAAATAAATATCCTGAATGATGCAGTTGGCTGTGAATGAAATTTTGTATTAATTTATGT
>JBFFLX010000365.1:0-1870 GCA_041554435.1 Bacteroidales bacterium | reverse complement strand
TAAAACTTGCTTTCTTCCTTTCCAAAGGAAGTGTGAATACTCCTACCCTTTTCATTTTCGATGAGCCGTCGACAGGGCTTCATATTCACGACATCAAGAAACTTCTCATTTCCATGAATGCTTTAATTGAAATTGGGCATAGCGTTATGGTAATTGAACACAATAACGAAATAATTAAATCCGCCGACTGGATAATCGATATGGGTCCGGAGGGTGGCGATAAAGGCGGTGAAATAGTATTTGAAGGTACTCCCGAAGATATTGTGAAATGTAAAAAATCACATACGGGGAATTATCTTGATGAATAATAGTTTCAGTTTTTTACAAACTTAGTACCAAAAATTTCTTTATCACTAAAAATTCTTAAAATATAGATCCCGGGCTTCAGACCTGAAATATTTACTTTATTGCTTACAACATTTTGTATCAAAATAAGCTCAACACCCCTCATATCTGTCACAACAATGCTGTCGCCTGTTCTTGGACTATAATCAGAAATTGTAATTTCATTGCGGGCAGGATTTGGCCTGACACTGATATTTTTAATATTTGGCAAATCATAAATACCTCCTATAAAATCCTGAAATAACCATTTATAGGCTGTTTCAAAATCGCCGCGCCATAATGCTTCATTATGAGAACCGTTAGGTATTGTTTTCTTATACAATTCATTTGCTCCAAATCCGGCATTTAGCAGATGATCTTCCATAACACTCAAATTATCAACATTCTGACCTCCTTCATTAGCTCCTATCATCTGGTAAATCCTCATATCAAACTGCTTGGGATGGCTGTCGGTAAATATCCAAACTGAATCGGAAAACCAATATGATGGAGAAAATAAACCTGCTTTACTAAAAACATCCTGATATTTAAGTGCTGCATATTGAGAAATCAATCCTCCCAACGAACTTCCCATTATTGCTGTGTTATCCCTGTCAGTCAGAGTGCGATAATTATCATCAACATAAGGTTTAAGTGTTTCAACAATAAATTCCACATACTTACTTCCATCTCCACCACCGTACTGAGAGTTTGGCCATGGTGTATATTCATTAATTCGTTCTCCACCTCCATTATCTATTCCAATAACAATAGGCACATTAAACGACTGATTATAAAGTTCATCCAAAGTTTCATCCACCTCCCATTCTCCTGCATAGGATGTCTCCGTATCGAAAAGATTCTGGCCGTCATGCATATATAAAACAGGATACGACTTAGCTGTAACTGAATAATCCGGAGGCAGATAAATCCAGATTCTTCTGTTTCTTTCGAGTTGCGGCATATAAAAGTCTTCACTCATTATTGAAACATTTTCACTGGCTGTACTTCCACCACCACTTCCATCTGCCCAGTTCAAAATTACGGGATTAATAGTTTCTCCATTTCCAAATGTAAATGTGCGGTTTCCAATTTCCTCTCCATTGGCTCCTTTTTCAACTGTTTCCCAACTGCCACGGGTAAATTTAAACTGAATTTCTGTTCCCTCATCCATGGCAGGAAGTATAATTTCCCATGTATTTTCACCGGGCTTTGTTAACTTATATGCCTCGTCACCAGGGTTCCATCCGTTAATATCTCCTGCAAAGTAAATATCAGCATCTGCCGGTGTTCCTGCAGGTACCGATTCAATTATTATTGTAAGTTGTGCTTTTACAATAAATGATGTAACAATAAAAAAAGTAAGTAAAATATTTCTCATGTCAATTCGCTTTTATCTCTTCAAAAATACGAATAAATCCAAATCATAGCAAATCGATTCAAATTTATTACATTCACACAATCAACAATTTAAGGTATGGAAAATATCTCATTAACTTTACAAACCTTAGTGTTCCTTCGTGAAATCCTTTGCGCTCCTTTGTGG
>JBFFLX010000364.1:0-1872 GCA_041554435.1 Bacteroidales bacterium | reverse complement strand
TGGATGGAACTTATAAGTGAAAAAAATGGAATAATTGGTGACCCTTTAAGTTGGGAACCTCCAAAAGTTATCTTCAATTCAAAATAAGTTTCGAGTAAAATCGTTCAGTAAATAAATTTATTGCAATGAAAAAAATAATCCTATTGACTTTTTTAGTGACAATCGCAATAGTTGGATTTGCTCAGGAAAAAACCGGATTTAACATATCATTAAAATCAGGGATAACATTTGCAAATATGTATGGCCCCGATGTGGAAAGTGAAACATTTTTAAACGGATCGACATCAGATAATTTTTATGCTAACCATCCGGCAAGTGATATATTCAAAGCGGGTTTTAATATCGGATTTCTGGCAGATTATAGGTTTAGCAAATATGTTTCTTTTGGAGTGGGCACATCCTACATTCAAAAAGGAGCAAAGATAAATGCCACAACACACTGGTTAAGCGATGCACAAACCTATGAAGAAGTTGAAGGAAATATTTACTGGAAACAAAATTTCATGACAATTGAATTTCCAGTTACCGTATATTTTCCGCTTAAAAAAGATGATATTTATTTTCAGGGCGGTATATTCACAAGTTTCCTGATCAATTCTAAAGAAGAAGGTAAAATTAGCATGTCGCAAAAAGACTACGAATATGTGAACGACAGAAGAGCCAATAAAAACGAATCAGGTTACTTTTTAGGTGCAGGATACTTATACTATGTACTAAAACTTAAAGGAAAACTTTTTGCAGAAATAAACTGGAGCCGAAGTATAATAAAGTCTCCGGGCAGCGATATGATTCCAAACCCCCAATACTATCATAATCAAACAATTAGCTTGAATGTTGGATATAGGTACAATTTTAAATTTTAGGATTGTCTTAAAAAACAGCAAAAAATTTGCTTTGAACAAAAGCATATCAGCAATGAGCAATTATTTTTAGGATAATACTATAATTGTAGCCTAAAGCATTATATTATTCATTATATTTACGGTCTATAATATCTTAAATATCAGGCATATTATAAGGTGAATCTGTAATATTAATAGTTGTAAATATTGGAATTACTAAATTTATTGTTTTGAAAAATCAAACAAATATTTTTGCCAGTACCATTTTAACTACAATTTTATTAGTTTCAGCCATCGCCTCATATGGCAAACAAACAAACGACTCAATTAAATCCAGGCCATTAGAAAGTTTATATTTGAACATAATGGGTGATGCTTCTATTATTTCAATAAATTTTGAAAAACTATTCTCCATAAGTGACAATCTCCTGTTAGCTGGAAAAATTGGCTTAGGTTATAACGAAGAGCTCAAAATATGTGTTTGGGGAAATTGTTCTCCTCCCAATAAATATTTTACCATCCCTCATCATATTACTCTAAACTATGGCAGAAAAAAACATTTTATAGAACTTGGGCTTGGTGGAACACTGTTAGTTGGAGAGACGAGTGAATATTATTATTTATACCCCATACTGGGATATAGATTCTTTCCCTTAAAATCCAATAAAATTAACTTCAGAGTTTTTGGAGAGCTTCCTCTAACAAACTGGGATAATATCGGGGTAATTTTCATCCCTTTTGGGATAAGTGTAGGATGGAGTTTTTGATTTCCTATTTTAATCCTCCAGATATTTTCTCCACACCCATTCGAGGGCTTTTGCCCGTGGTGAACAACTTTCATTTTTTGCAATTAATGCCATCTTACCCGCTTCAACACTTACATAATACTCTCCAACACCCTCACAATCAGCATCATTTGTTATACTTAATATATTCTCGCTCAAAGTAAAAGAAGCATGGGAATTACTATGGCCATCAACCTGATCCAATAAAATCCAATCGTAAGTATTATCATTATTAATGTTCAGTT
>JBFFLX010000363.1:0-1914 GCA_041554435.1 Bacteroidales bacterium | reverse complement strand
CGCAGAAATCATAGAAAGCAGATATAATGATATCGATGGGTTCGTGGTGCTTACAGGTACTGACACCATGTCATATACGGCTTCCGCTCTTAGTTTTATATTGGAAAATTTGAGCAAGCCTGTTATTTTTACAGGGTCTCAGTTGCCCATAGGTGACCTGAGGACCGATGCCAAGGAAAACCTGATTACGGCCATACAAGTAGCAGCGGCTCATAAGAATGGTGTGCCTCGAATTCAGGAAGTTGGATTGTATTTTGAATATAAATTGTACAGGGCCAATCGAACAACCAAGGTTAGTTCGGAACAGTTTGAAGCTTTTGAATCAGCAAATTACCCGCATTTAGGAGAGAGCGGTGTGCACCTGAATTTCAATGAGCAATGGCTTCACACAGCAGATAGAAGCCTCCCTTTGAAGTTAGAAAAGAATCTAAATGCCAATGTGGTCATTCTAAAACTTTTCCCTGGAATAAATCGAAATATGGTTGAGCATATTTTAAATTTCACTGGCCTGGAAGGAGTGATCCTTGAAACCTATGGGGCTGGAAATGCCCCAACTGATAGGTGGTTTTCAGATATACTAAAAAGAACTATTGAAAGGGAAATTCCTATAATCAATGTAACGCAATGCACTAGCGGGGGAGTACTTATGGGGCATTACGAGACAAGCATGCAGTTGAAAGAGGCCGGAGTTATTAGTGGAAAAAACATTACGACAGAGTCTGCGATAGCCAAACTGAAACTACTTTTAGGACGAAAGATCCCCTTTCAGGATTTCAAAATAAAATTTGAGACCTCACTTCACGGCGAAATGAATTAGTTTTGAACCAAAAGTTTTTACAATTAAATTATTTTTTGTTACTTGCCGCTCATATAAAATTTTGACATTTTGGAGAGGTGGCCGAGTGGCTTAAGGCGCACGCTTGGAAAGCGTGTTTATGAGAAATCGTAACGGGGGTTCGAATCCCTTTCTCTCCGCGGAAGATGTTCTTATGTTCCAAAATTTTTATATCTTTAAACCCGTTAACTAAATTTAAATAACAAACATTTAAAAAAATGAAAAAAGTATTTACTATCCTCGCAATGACAGGATTGATGTTTTTGAGCTCGGTTCAAAACATTTATGCACAAACAGAACCAGTTGCTGAAAAAACTTTTCATCAAGTTTTAAAACAGCGTTTTATTGAAGGTGGTCCTTTCTTTATGGGGATTGTATTGGTAACTTTGATTTTAGGTTTGGCAATCGCCATAGAAAGAATCATTTACCTGAATATGGCTACTACCAACACTGAAAAATTAGTTAATGAAGTAGAAGAAGCTATGGGAACAGGTGGTGTAGAAGCTGCTAAAGAACTTTGTAGAAATACAAAAGGGCCCGTTGCCTCTATCTTTTATCAAGGTTTAGACAGGATGGACGAAGGCGTAGACGCTGCTGAAAAAGCGGTTGTATCTTATGGCGGTGTTCAAATGGGACTTTTAGAGAAAAACGTTTCTTGGTTGTCCTTATTTATCGCTCTTGCGCCGATGCTTGGTTTCATGGGAACGGTAATTGGTATGATTTCTGCATTTGACTCTATTGAAGCAGCGGGTGATATTTCACCAGCGGTTGTGGCAGGTGGTATTAAAGTAGCACTTTTGACAACTGTATTTGGTTTAGTAGTGGCAATTATCCTTCAAATCTTTTATAATTATATCATTTCTAAAATCGATAGTATTGTAAATAACATGGAAGATGCTTCTATTAAATTAGTGGATCTTTTGATCAGAAATAAATAAGAGAATTATGAATAGTAAATTATCAAAAATATTATCACTTGTTTCAGGGTTGATCGGTTTGATTGCGATCTACTTTTTAGTAAGGATAATTATGGAAGGCGATGATGCTGTTAAAGAGAGTTTGGATTTACAAAACAGTCT
>JBFFLX010000362.1:0-1938 GCA_041554435.1 Bacteroidales bacterium | reverse complement strand
TGATGTTATGCATTAGAATTTGTAATGGTGAACTGAATCACAAGGCGTGTTGCAGGTTGAATCGGCAATAAAAAAAGCTAAAAGTTGACAGAAAATGCTGCTAAAAATGACCCCGTACCTGATTTGAAAGACGTTTTCGTTTTGAATTCGTACAGCATAACAGTATCATCAGCCCCGCCGCTTCTGATACGCAATACTTCTATTTTAAAGAATCACAATAGTCATTACACTTCACTAAAAACTAATTAATATCAATTAAATAACTAACAACAATCATTAAATATCAATGTCATTATTGATATATGTCATTAGAATTCAGCTATTTGAATACTAACTTTAATTAAGAATTTACAATTCCCCCCTCAGATACACCACAAATAATTGCTAAATGCAGAAACTTTAAATTTGATATATTATGAAAAAGAAACTTAATCTGTGCTTATTTGCACTAGTAATTGGGCTTGCATTTTTATTGCAAAATTGCTCAAAGGATGATACAATTGTTCAATATAAACTTACTACCGATGTGACACCTGCACTGAGCGGAAGTGTTTCTCCGTCATCAGGGACTTTTGATGAGGGTACTGAAATTTCATTAACAGCAACCCCTGCCTCAGAATATGTTTTTAAGAATTGGTCTAGTGGAGCTTCAGGAACTGAAAATCCCTTATCAGTAATAATGAACTCAAATAAAAATATTACAGCAGTATTTGAAAAGAAAAATTATTCACTAAACATTGTAATTGTTGGAGAAGGAACAGTTACTGAAGAAATAATTCAGGCTAAATCAGCAGGAGATTACCCTTCAGGAACTATTGTAAAACTAACTGCTGTTCCAAGTGCAGAATGGGAATTTGTGGAATGGAGTGGTGATTATGATGGAACTGAAAATCCCATTCAAATAACAATTGATAAAGCAATGAATATAACTGCAAAATTTGAAAAGAAAAATTATTTACTGAACATCGTAACTGTGGGAGAAGGAACAGTTACTGAAGAAATAATTCAGGCTAAATCAGCAGGAGATTACCCTTCAGGAACTATCGTAAAACTAACTGCTGTTCCAAGTGCAGGTTGGTTTTTCTTTGGATGGAGCGGTGATTATCAAGGAGCTGAGAACCCCATTCAGCTAACTATAAATAAACCAACAACTTTAACAGCCACATTTGCAGAACCAAGCTCTAAAACCTATGTTCCCGATGATAATTTTGAACAAGCTTTAATAGATTTAGGATATGACAATGTTTTAGATGATTATGTATATACAGATATAATTGATAAAATTACTGAATTACATGTTTCAGTTAAAGGTATTGAAGATTTAACAGGTATCGAAGATTTTGTAGCTTTGACAACATTAGTTTGCTCAAATAACCAACTCACAAATTTAGATGTAAGCAAAAATATAGCTTTGACAGCATTAGTTTGCTCAAATAACCAACTTTCTTTATTAGACCTATCTAAAAATACAAAAATAATATGGTTGCTTTGTGAAAATAACCAACTTACTTCTTTAGATGTATCTAACCTTATTGATTTAAGAGAATTAGTATGTTCTCATAATCAACTTATATCGTTAGATGTGAGTAACAATAATTTTCTTGGAGTTGGAATGGTTATATGGTTTGGTTTTAACTGTTTTGATAATCTACTTACTTGCATACAAGTTAATATAGAACAGTTAGCCAATATTGATAGCGGTATTGCGTATTTATGGACAAAAGATGATATTGCAGATTATTCCTTAGACTGTCATTACTAATATTTAAAGAGGGCGACCCAAAGGGAAGCCCTCTATTTTATTATGGGTGTTTCGTGTGGAATCGGCAATAAAAAAAGCTAAAAGTTTGGCAGAAAATGCTGCTAAAAATGACCCCGTACCCGATTTAAAAGTCATTTTCGGTTTGAAGTTTCGGGCTGTGGTACTGCTTATAGAAT
>JBFFLX010000361.1:0-1964 GCA_041554435.1 Bacteroidales bacterium | reverse complement strand
GCTTTTTCTATTTTCTTGGCAAATTCAATCCACTCGGTATTCGAAACACAGTTAATTGAAGCTATTATTGGTATACTTACTTTGCTTTTTGCTTCTTTTACTAAATCCAAATATCTTTCAACATCAGCCTCTCGGGTATAATGTTTTATATAATCTTCAGCTTCTGGATAGTAATTACCGTACTCATTTTGCATTAAAGTAGAACTTGCTGAATAACTTATTTGTTCCTCAAAAAGCGACTTTAAAACTACAGCTGCAGCTCCGTTGTTTTCAATCTGAATGATATTCTCCACCGAGTTTGTAAGCCCGGAACTACCAACAATTATAGGGTTTTTCAACTTTATACCCATGTAAGTTGTCTCAAGATTTAACATCTGTCAAAGTTTTAAAATGTAAAATGTAAAAATAGTAAATCGTTGTTAATATAATTACAATAAATTAATTAATAATGATTTTAAATTGTAATATTACGATAATGTTGCTTTTAGAAAACATAAGAACAAAATTATAATTTCATTAACATAAAACTTATGTGGCTGCATGCTCTTTTTTATAGTTTTGTCGAAAATTCAATTTATAAAATATGGAAATTGTAATTAGTCCTTATGAGAGAATTGGTAAGGAAAACATAAAAAAACTCATACACTATTTTTATCAGGAGTTAAGAAATGACAGCATTTTGAGGCCCATGTATAAAGAAGATTTAATTGAAGCCGAGGAGCGCCTTTACCTATTTATGATACAATTTTTAGGTGGTCCGCAACACTACAATGAAAAACGAGGACTCCCCAAACTCAGGCAAAGACATGCGCAATTCTCCATCGATGAAAATGCTAAAAATAACTGGCTAAATAATATGAAGATAGCGCTGGATAAAACCGACATTAATGATGCAGACAAAAAATATTTATGGGATTATTTTGTGAAAACAGCAAACTTTCTTAAAAACAGATAGCCAGCAGATTGCTTTCTCTTTTAAATTACCCTTCTGCAATTGTTTAATTTATTATGTTCTTCATAATCTAATATGATAGATAAAATCAAGTTTTAACACTCATATCATCTTAAATTTCAACATTTTATTGTCATTTATCAAAAAGTCTAAAAAAATTACAAAAATGTATTGTCAAAAGAAATAAACTAGTATATTTGCACCCTCATTTTTAGCAAATGATACACGCGGATGTGGCGTAATTGGTAGCCGCGCTAGACTTAGGATCTAGTGCCGAGAGGCGTGGGGGTTCGAGTCCCTTCATCCGCACGAAGTAAGGAGGAATGGATCCCGATTGTTATCGGGAAGTCCCTTCATCCGCACGATTAAGGAGGAATGGAATCCTCAAATAATAAGAAGTAACAATATGGAAACAATACTTCCATGAAAATTTTAAAACCGATGGCAAACCAAGTTTGCCATTTATTTTTTAAAAAAGTTGCAACAACAAATAACCATGAGTAATTTAGCACCGGTAAAACAATTATTTTCAATCGAACATTAATTATAGGTGTATTTCAATAAATAAATATTCTGACATGAACGTAACTCAAGAATCAACAGGTGATTTAACAGCAATTATTAAACTTTCTCTTAAGGAAGAAGATTATAAGGAAAAGGTTGATAATCAATTAAGAGATTATAGAAAAAAAGCCAATATGCCCGGTTTTCGTCAGGGAAAAGTACCTATGGGCATGATAAAAAAGATGTACGGCAATACCGTAATGGTAGAAGAAGTTAACAAACTTGTTTCTGAAGGCTTAAACAATTATATAGTAGAAAATAAAATTAATGTTTTGGGTTATCCTCTTCCAAATGAGGAGAAGAGCAAACAAATTAATTTCGACACTCAAAGTGATTTTGATTTTTATTTCGACATTGCAACTTCACCTGAGGTTGATATCGAATTAAACGATAAAATATCAGTGCCATATTACAATATCAAGATCGAAAAAGAAATGCTTGATAATGC
>JBFFLX010000360.1:0-1991 GCA_041554435.1 Bacteroidales bacterium | reverse complement strand
TTCCGTTAGTCACATTTCAAGACAGCGTTACTTATGCGAGTTATTCTACTACTAATACAACCATTAAGCCAACTATTGCGAGGGTTGTTTGGGACACTATTTCAAATCCAACTGTTACGATTAATAGTCTTATTGTTACAGAATATTCCTACGAAACGCAATATTTACCAAGCTACGATTATTTAGTTGGAACGGTTGCTGAACTTAACGCATTGTCATTGGTTGATGGAGATACGGTTGGAATCAAAGCTGATAGTACACTAATTGGAACAATTACACAAAATGTCGATGGAGTAACTTTTGGAACTTATGGCTTTGGAGAAAAAGCAATTTTAAAAGGTTCGACGCCTCAAACAGGATGGACTAATACAAGCGGTAATATTTGGGAAACTTCTTTAGACACAACTCCGCAACAAATATTTGCAAATGATGTGAAAATGGAATTAACAGCCAGTACCGATTTAGATTCAATTACGTGGTTCACAATTTCAAGTACGGTTAATGATTCAACTTTGATTTGTGCCGATTTAATAGGGACTGACTGGTCTAATGCTTACGTTAATCTCAGCTTAACTTTATATTCTTTGGATTCAAGAAGAATATTGTCGTGTAACTCAACAACAGGCGAAGTCGTTTTGGATGGTGCGCCTAGTTACGGAACATTTAATGCAGGCAAAAAGTTTTTTGTTTCAAATCATGTTAGTTTGCTTGAAGCGGGAGAATGGTGTTATGATGAATCTGACAGTACACTTTATGTATATAGTGCAACTACTCCGACAAACATAGAAGCATCAACTATTGATTATGCTTTTAATGGGTATGACCTTACCGACATTACTTTTAAATACTTGGATTTTCAACGGTACAATCACAGGGCAATTGATATTTATACTATTGGCGGACATATCGGGTATTCTGATAACATAGTAATAGATAATTGTGATTTTACAGACAATTACAGAATGGCAATTAATCTAGGGTATCATGCAGACGATACAAGCCCATTTCCTTATGTGGGTGCAAAAAACTGCGGGGTAACTAATTGTACTATTAGCGGTTCAAATCAAATAGGTGTAGCAATATATACTGCCAGTGATACTTTTGCCACAATTTCAAATAACACAATCAGTAATATTGGATTGTTTAAAAATATTGGATTAGATGGTTTTGGGTTCTATGGTATAACTGGTCTCGGTGTGTCTGTTTTTGGAAATAGAATTACTGTATCAAATAACACAATTGAAGATATAGGATATGATGGGATTAAGTTTTTAGGAAAAAATAATTTAATAGAAAATAACATAATTTCAAGATGCGATTTATCATTGAACGATGGGGCTGGTATTTATACGTTTACCCACGAAAACAAAGGGGAAGATAATTCAATAGTAAGAAATAATATAATATCGAATATTGGTAGAACTGGCGGCAATGAAGATTATGGAATCTATTTAGATGGGCTTACCGATGGCGTTACTGTAACAGGAAACACCATATTTGGATGCTTAAACGAAAATAGCTGTGGGATATTTGTAAATCATGGTGCAAACAATACAGTTACAGGAAATACGGTTTATAACAATGCTACTCAGTTTTCAACAAAATATTATTCATCCCTTGAATCAACCCTAAGTTATGCTAACAATGCAGTAAGCGATAATATATTTTATTCTGTTGATGCTACACAGTTAACGGCAACATTTCAATTGGAAGATATATCGTGGGATGCTACCAAGATTACAACTATTAGTGGCAATGGGTATTATAATCCGCAACGTGAAGCATCAATAAGTGCCTCAAATTATCAAACCTACGAGTGGTTTCAATCTTATTCGGGCGAAACAGGAAGTACAGGATTTGATACACTGATACATTATTACTCAGATGTGACAGTTACAGGTTCGAACGTAGTAACTAATTCAACATTCGATAGCGATGTAACGAATTGGGGACAAAATGTTTCTTGGGATAACTCACATTTAGATAGCGGA
>JBFFLX010000359.1:0-1995 GCA_041554435.1 Bacteroidales bacterium | reverse complement strand
TATGCCGGGGCGGGTGACGGATGGCATTATATCAGCTCGCCGGTAAATGCCATGACCATTGCCGGCTCCGACTTTGAACCCGGAGCAAGCGATGATCTCTATGCCTGGGATGAAGATGATTATCTGTGGAGAAATTATAAGGGAGGTAATTTTCCGGGGACTACTTTTCAAAATGGATATGGATATATGGTTGCTTATTCTTCTACTGTCACCAATACCTTTATCGGAGCGTTGAATAATGCAGATATTAGTTTTAGTAATCTCAGCAAAACACCTTCCCAAGGCGATGGATGGCATCTCATAGGTAATCCTTTTTCGTCGGCAATATATTGGGCAACAGCCGACTGGAATTTAGTAAATGTTGGGGCTGTTGCTAAAATTTATAATGAGTCGGCAGGAAATTATTTGGATGTTTCAGCCTCCGGTATTGTTCCTTCTACAAATGGCTTTTTTATTCAGGTGAGTAGTTCTGCCAACTCTTTTACTATCCCCAAATCTTCCAGAGTTCATAATACCACCAATAATTATAAAAATTTGGAATCCGACGGAAAAACGGAAACCCTAAAACTAATTGTAAATAACGATAATAATTCATTTTATGATGTAACAAATATAGCCTTCAGGGATGATGCAGACATAAATTTCGAATGGAATTATGATGCTCATAAAATGTTCGGACAGTCGGTGGCACCACAATTATGGACCAACATAAACGGAGAAGATTTTTCTACCAACACCCTGCCTCCGGTTTATGAAAGCATGACGGTTGACCTAAACTTTAAGGCTGGTGTTAATTCAACTTTTCATTTGATTCCTGAAGGGATGGAGAGTTTTTATCTGAATTCGGAAATCTATCTGGAAGATCTGTTTTTAGACAAGATAGTCGATTTAAGTGAAACAGATATTTATACTTTTCAGGCTAACACTTCTGATGATAATCATAGGTTTAAACTGCATTTTTATGGGATTACTCATATTGAAGATGCACCTTCGATTAATGATATTAATATCTATTCAAAAGAAAACCATGTGATTGTTAAAATGCCTGAACAGTCTATAAAATATAATATTCAGGTATATGATATTATGGGAAGGAAACTTATGGATAAGGAAAGGATTTCCCATGGTATAGAAAAGTTTTTCTTTGACAATTCCGGTTCTGTATTAATTGTTAGAATTACATATAATAATAAAGTTATAAGCAGAAAAGTCTTAATAAATAACCCTTAAGCATTCTCTTTCCGGATTATTCCGGGAGGGGAATTATATTTTAAAAATTGATGTTATGAAAACATTTGGTCCACTAATTTTAGTTTTTATTGCAATATTTATTTATACAGCAAATTTGTATGCTACTGATAATCCTCCCGATCCACCGCAGGCAGATCATGGTGGCAATACCGATCTTCCTCCGGGAGGTGGTGCTCCTTTGGGAGGAGGAACATTCGTCCTTATGGGACTTGCCGCCATTTATGCCGTTTATAAATACAAAAAGTTTAAGAAACTAACTGCAGTAGTTGCATTATGTTTAGCATTGTGCTTACCTTCACTATCCTTTGCTTCTGATGTTCCAAATCCACCTGCCGGCGATCATGGTGGAACAGGTGATATTGCTCCCGGTGGGGGAGCTCCCATTGGTGGTGGCACTTTTATTTTACTCGGACTGGCAGCAGTCTATGCCGGAAGAAAACTATATGGGAAAAGAAAAATCGAGTTGGAGGAGTGAGGGTTTTATTTTGGTGTGAGACGCGAGTTGCGGGTTGCGGGTTACGGGCTTGCCTGCCGAAACTTTGTGTAGGCAGGTTACGGGCTTGCCTGCCGTGCTCCTACGCTGAAGCTTACGCTTGCGCCGAAGCTTCAGCGTAGGCACATGGCGCAAGCGTAAATGAAGTGTAGGCATGGCTTGCCTGCCGAAACTTTGTGTAGGCAGGTTCGTTTTGGTTATAAATTTAACTTTTGGTCATTGGTAAATTTGTCATTGGTCATTGGTCATTG
>JBFFLX010000358.1:0-2034 GCA_041554435.1 Bacteroidales bacterium | reverse complement strand
TTTTCACCACGAACAACAAAAACTTGGTGTTCCTTTGTGCCATCCTTAGTGCGCCTTTGTGGTTAACTTCACCACGAAGAACACAAAGTACAGCACGAAGAACACGAAGGAAACTTTGCGATTCCTCTGCGAACTTTGCGGTTAAATAAAACGTGAAATATTTTAACCGCAAAGTACGCGAAGTTATGCGCAGAGAGCGCAAAGAAAAACAACACTCAAATACAACCATTGTATTTATCTTAAAACACTACACGCTCTGCGCCCTGCGCCCTGCGCTTAAACTTTTCACCACGAACAACAAAAACTTGGTGCTCCTTTGTGCCATCCTTAGTGCGCCTTTGTGGTTAACTTCACCACGAAGAACACAAAGTACAGCACGAAGAACACGAAGGAAACTTTGCGGTTAAACTTTTTCACCACGAACAACAAAAACTTGGTGCTCCTTTGTGCCATCCTTAGTGCGCCTTTGTGGTTAACTTCACCACGAAGAACACAAAGTACACCACGAAGAACACGAAGAAAACTCTGCGAACTTTGCGTAAATCTCTGCGATCTTTGCGGTTAAACTTTTTACCATCAATCACAAATCACATTATGAAAAATTTAATATAACTTTGTAACCATAGCATAAATTTTGCGTCTAAAAAACCAATGGCAGAAACTGATGAAGAGATAATATCCAGAGTGCTTTCCGGTAAACGGGATGATTATGCACTTTTGGTAGACAGATATAAAAACAAGGTATTTGCCATGGTTATAGGGATTATTAAAAATAATGAACTGGCTCAGGAAGTGGCACAGGATGTTTTTGTCAAGACTTATGTTTCTTTGAAAAAGTTTCGAAAAGAATCTTCCTTTTCAACATGGATTTACCGTATATCCTATAATACAGCGATTAGCGAGACCAGAAAAGCATCATATAAAAATGTAATATTGGATGAAAATTATATAGTTGACATTACTGAAACTTCTGCCGAAGAAAATGAAGAAAGAGAAGAATCTCACAAACAACTGTCGAAGGCAATTTCACTGCTTAATTCCGACGAAAAATTTATACTGAATCTGTATTATTTCGAGGAAAAGGCAATAAGCGAGATTAGTAAAATTACCGGGCTCGGACAATCGAATGTAAAGATTAAACTACACCGGCTTAGAAATAAACTTCGCAAACTGCTTGAAGAAAACAACGAAAAAGAATTGCTTTTAAACGGATATTAATAATATTTGCAAAATGGATAATAAGGATAAAATTATTAAGGAACTTCTGGAAAACGATATGAATTTAAAAGCCCCTCAAGGCTTTACAGAAGATGTTATGAAGTCGGTATATGCTTATGAAGAGAGCAGGGAAACTACTTTCTCCTTAAACGGAAGTGCAATGTTTTTAATAATTTCTTTATCGGTAATAAGTTCATTAGGAGTGTTTTATTATTTTGATAATTCGTTTTTCTCCAATTTGCTTTCCTATTTTTCCCATGCCATTATTAATTTGTCGTTGTATTTTAGTTGGATAGGCAATTATTTAAGTGAAAGCTTCTTAAACGTAAAATTATTATTCAGTTCAAATGCCATATTATTTCCTTTGGCATTGGGCATTGCAGCATTATTATTAATTGAAAGATTGGTATCCGGTTTTAAAACAAAACTCAACCTGATGGTGATGAGTTGGTAGAATCAGGTTTCAATAATTGCGAATTATTTTTACTGTCATTTCTTCCAAGAACGGCAATATTTACTGCCAAAAAATATCAACTGTCATTTCGATCCGTCAGGGTACAGACAAGTCTCGCCTAGCTTGTCTCGCCTAAGGCGATGGGCGTGAGAGAAATCTCCACACGTTAAGGGGATTTCTTCAGTCAGTCAACTTATCACTATTGCTTCGAAATACTATAGGAGATTTCTTCCGTCAGTTGCCGGATCGTTCCTCCTCCATCGAAATGACATAGAACGTTTTTTGTCATTTCGAACGACGAAGGAGGAGAAATCTCCAATTGTTTATTTATAAAGTATTATTCTGGAAAAATATCATCATTC
>JBFFLX010000357.1:0-2072 GCA_041554435.1 Bacteroidales bacterium | reverse complement strand
TCTTCGGCTTTGTATAAAACATTGCCTTTCGACTTAAGATTATTAACTTTCACTTTTCCATTAACAAGTTCAGTATCTTCTATTTTCACAACCATATCAGCACCTTCAGGAAGCATGGCACCGGTCATTATCTTTGAACATTCCCCATCACTAACTTTCTTTTCAGGCATTTTTCCTGCCGGGATAAATTCTATTATATCTAACTCATTTTCAATATTATGCTGTTTAATGGCATAACCATCCATGGCCGATTTATCGAAAGAGGGAAAATCCATGTCGCTGTAAATATCTACTGCTAAAATTCTTCCACGAGAATTTAATAAGTCTACATTTTCGGTTGACATTGTCTTGTTGACAGACTTTTCAATTATTTTCAGTGCTTCTTCCAGTATTATCATTTTCCAATTATTTTCCAGTTTGTTCCCTCATATTTCAAATCAAAAAAGTTTTCTTCTGTATTAAAATCATTTTTTGCAATTATTTGATCTGCATTTTTCAAATTATATTGATAGGATATTTTATTCTCATCAGGATTGGCATCCACAACTAATAAATGCAGTCCGGGCTCATATGTGTTTGCAAAAGAACCAGATTCACAAACTATTGGAGAGTTAGTTGGTAATAGGTTTGAAATGCTCTCCAAAGCAATTTTTATTTTATCATCACTGCATTGAATAAAATAAACTTTCACGGCTCCTGACTCCAGCATTCTGGAACTATCTTTTGCTGAGTTAATATCCAACTCCTGATAAACTTTAAATCCCTCACCTTCACTAATAAGTTTTTGTAATTGTGATGTTTTATGAAAATGAGGACTTATTTTGAGGCCAACAACATCCTTTTCGAGGGATAATTTTTTAATAATATTGCATGCAAGAGTTGTTTTCCCAACATTGCGTCCTGAGCCGGAAATTAATATTATGTTATTTAGTTTCTCTCTCATAACACTAAACAAAAAGTAATTTAATGCTGGCCAGAAATAATACAAAAGCCAGTAAATATTTGAGTTTTTGTAGCGAAATACGTGCACTTCCCACATATGCGCCGGCCAAACCTCCGGCAAAAGCTATTATTACCCAATAAACCAAATTCGGACTTAATTGAATTCCTGATGATAATAAACCCAAAAGCCCTGAGGCCGAGTTTACAAATATGAATATGGCCGATATAGCAGCGGTTTCTTTAACATTGGTCCAGCCCAATAACAATAAAACCGGACTTAATATTATTCCGCCGCCTATGCCAATTAATCCGGAGAAGAAACCCAAAAAACCTCCTATGGCAATTGCTATGGGGAAGTTAAAATCAATAACTGCATTTTCCTTTTCCTTTGGAGAAATAACCATTCTTGCCACAGCAAAAATCAGGAAGACCCCAAGTATATATTTGAATATTTGAGGGTCGATAATTATACGGGCCCCAAGAAAAGCCATTGGCACTGAACCAATTATGAATGGAATTAATATTTTTATTTTGAAATGCCCTGCACGATAAAACGCATAAAATGAAACTGCGGAAACAAATAAATTGAGTGTTAAAGCAGAGGCACGCATATATATAGTTGAAATTCCGAAAAGAGCCATTAGTGCCAGATAACCACTTGCTCCCCCATGACCAACTGAGGAATACATAAATGCTACAGCGAAGAGTGCAATTAAAAAAACTAAGTTAATTTCCATAAGCCATAAAAAGCAAAACCCCGTCCACAATTGGAAACGAGGCATTAGCACCCTTAAGGCCTAAATATTTCCCCCTTTCCAAGTCATCCCGCTTATGCGGAAATCGGGAGGCTGAGAGGTTTCCCTTTCAACCCATCGGTGTTGGCCTCATGTGCTATGCATTTAGAGGATACACTCGGAGTTTAATTATTAATATGCTGCAAAATTAGGCAAGATTTTAATACATATCTAGATTTCTAGATATTTAGAGGTATTATAAATAACAAGCCTAACAAACTGATAGTTCTATATATTACTCATGATTATTGGTATAATCAGTAATTATCTGATCTCTTAAATTCAAAAACATTTTTGTTACATCTGCCATTAAACCATTGGAATAATTGGTGAGAT
>JBFFLX010000356.1:0-2105 GCA_041554435.1 Bacteroidales bacterium | reverse complement strand
TCAATTAATCTCCGTTCTGTATCCAAGTGGTAAGGTATCCGATTCTATAATATTCCAAAAGTTCTGTGAGCCAGGGCCTTTGTCTTTGTTTGAGAGTACGATAAGGGTTTTATGATGTTTCATTTCGCGGATATAAAATGTTCGGAATCCTTTCCACCAACCAAAATGATAAGCAGTACTGTCCATGTTTTCTTTTATTCTCCAGCCAAAGCCATAGTTATTTTTGCGCTTCCAGTATTTAGGACTTCCCGGTTCAAATGCTTCTTCAATAATTTCCCGGGGTAAGAGTGAAAAATTGTCCATCGACTTATCATATTTGTATAAGTCTTCAACAGAAGTATAAATATTTTTATCTCCCATAACCCCGTTCAAATAATCGTTTTCCATTTCTCTCCATCTCCATCCTCTTCGGTAAAAACCAGGGACTCCTTTATCGATATACAATGCAACCGACGAATCATGGCGCATATTGTAAACGAAAGAATCATTCATCCCCAAAGGTTTAAATATTCTTTCCATTACAAAATCTTCGAAATTCATTCCCGAAACTTCTTCTACTATATTTGCCAGAAGCGAATAATTTGTATTGCAATAATGAAATCCTTTGTCCGGAGCAAAATATCTGTCAGGAGGATATTGTTCAAAAAGTTCAAGCATATCATCATTATCCATGGGAATTCTCTTATTCTCCCATTTATCTAATGCAAGGCTCATGTATCGGGGCAAACCACTACGATGGGTCAATAGCATGCGTAAACTTACTCCTTCGTATGGAAATTTGGGGAAATAAAGCCTAATATCATCATCATAATTGAGTTTTCCATCGTTTTTCAATATCATTATGCTCATGGCAGAAAACATTTTAGATACCGAAGCCAACTGAAAAGCATCATGGGTAGAAAGACTGTCGCGTTTATGCCTTACATCTTGAAAACCGTATGCTTTTTTAAATATTACCCGGCCTTTTTCAGCGTATAGTACTGCACCATTAAAACCTGTTAATTTTTGAAGTCGTGTGAATTTTTTATCAAGTTCCTCAGCCTTTTGAGCAATAATCAAACTATCTCCATCGAGAATAAATGAGGTGTTTATATGCGGAAAAGTTTTTACTTCCTCTTTCTTATTATTGGTTTCCCCACAAGAATAAGCAAGAAATATTATTGAAAAGGAAATTAAGATCCCTTTGATATATTTGAATTCAAAATTTTTCATAAAAACGCGCAAATGTACTCATTATTGACTTTCATGTAAAATGGCTTTTTTTCGATTAACATTTTTTAATGATATGAGTGATTCTCTGCCTTAAGGAGTTTTGTTCTTATTTTGTTTCTTTAAAGAACTAATACTTTTTTACTTGTATTTTTGCAATAAAATGAGTGTTTTACAGTTAATACTTCACGTAATATCAATATCAACAAATTATAGAATTCTATGAAAATCAAATACGTAATGGCGATGGGCTTTTTTGTTATGGCATTAAATATGGTTTCTGCCCAAATTCCTGCCATTGGTGATTGGAGAACACATATGCCTTACGACATGGTTATTGATGTTGCCTTAGCAGATGAAATGGTTTATGCAGCAACTCCTTACAACTTATTTACTTACAACACCATAGACAATCGTGTTGACAGGTTTGACAAGGTTCAGGGATTAAGTTCGGTAGGAATAAATAAAATTGATTATAACTCTGCACAAAAAGAACTTCTAATTGCTTATGGCGATGCAAATCTGGATATAGTAGATGCTGATCAGAAAGTAATCAATATTTCAGATATTAAAGACAAAGATATTCTTGGAAACAAAACAATTAACAATATTGTTTTTAAAGGCGAAATGGCATTTTTATCCTGCGGTTTTGGAATTGTTGTTTTAGATATGCCGAAAAGAGAAATTAACGACACTTACTATATTGGAGATGAAGGTTCTGCTGTTAATGTATTAGATATTACCTATGATGATAAATATTTGTATGCTGCCACAGAAAGTGGAATTTATTATGCCGATGTAAATGCTAATAATTTAGCGGATTTTAATCAATGGACTAAGGATGACAGACTAATATATCCAAATGTTACTTACAATCTGATACAATCATATCAGGG
>JBFFLX010000355.1:0-2141 GCA_041554435.1 Bacteroidales bacterium | reverse complement strand
TTATTATTATAATTTCAATACTTTTGATAAATACTGTAGTGGTAAAGCGCAGAACTATTTCAGGTTAATTTCAATTATGGAAAATAAGTGTTTATTTTGGAAAAACTCTCGTGTTTTATAATGGTTAAATAACAGACAGTTAATTTTATATATATAACGGACTAATTTTTGATATACAGATAGTAGAAATTCTACACACAATGAAAAAATATTTACTTGTAATAAGTTTGGTTTTTATAACTGGAACATTCTTCACTTCATGCTATAAGCACAACATCCCGCCTAATGATGATATCACTGAATTTTTAGAGTTGCAAATTAGTGAAACTTTTACTTTTCAAAGTTTTACCAACCTTGAAACTTCAATACAGTTGTCAAGCACAAAGTCAACCGGGATGGAGATTTTGCAAATTTATGATGGACATCCGGCAAATGGTGGTAAGTTAATTTTAACAGGAGCCGCTAATGAGCAGGGGGTTTTTAATCTGCCTATCCGAATTGCATCCAGGCTAACTGAAGTATATATCGCAAAACTATCCTCAAGTGGTCAGAATGAATATGTTGCAGTTCCGGTAAATGGATCAGTAATCGAATTTAGTTTCGCCGGTACAAAATCAGGCAAATCAGTTGATACCTGGTGTGATTGTAGCCCAATTGATTATTTGCCAAATAATTATAATGATGATTTGGAAATTAATAGCGGAGAAACATATTGTGTGGCTGCCGGTGATTTTGTACATATAAAGAAATTAGAAATGAGTTCGGGTGGTACATTAAATGTTTGCGGTACTGCTGTAATCGATAAGTTTTATGGAGGAAATTCAGGACAATATATTGGAGGATATATTTCTGTTTCACCCGATGGTGATGTTACAGTAAAGGATAAAGGAATGCCACATGATATTGATGTTTATGGATCCCTTGATTTCACCACAAAAAAGGCAAATATTACCGGTACATTACACAACTATGGCGATGTTTCTTCCACAGTTGAAATTGATGTAAATGGAACTATTATTAATGACGGCTCGTTTACTACTTCTGATAAATTTGAATTGAAACAAAATGGATCACTTATTAATAACTGTCAGTTTTATGTTACTATTAATACCTTAAATCCACTGGGTGGGAGCGACCAGGACTTTAAACAAGAGGGTTCTTTTACAAATAACGGGTATTTAAAAGTAGATGATAAACTTGAGTTGAAAGGCTCGGGTAATGAAAAAACAACTCTGGGTGATGGTAGTTTAATTGATTGTGGAGAGTTCAAAATTGAAGGTGATGTAGTTGGACCTCTTGAAAGCGGATCACAGTCGCAGATTACTGCAGAAGACGATAGCGAAACCAAGAGTGCTTCGGATATAAGCGGCTACGTTGACCTTTGGGTAAAAAATAATAATGATATTGACCCAAATGATGGAAATAAAGGTAATAATGTAACTTATCATGCATATACTGTTACTGCACCCGACTGTGGTGAAAATGTTGCTCCGGTTTTAAACGGACCATTTCAAATTGGGGGTTTGGTAAATGAATCAATTACACCTTATGTGGTAACAGCAACAGGTACTGAAACAATTGATTATAATGCAACAAATTTACCTGCCGGCTTATCTTTTAATTCTACAAATCATACCATAACAGGTACGCCAACTTCTGCTGGTACATATGAAATAGATCTATCAGCAAGTAACTTTATGGGTGACGATAGTGAAACATTATTTTTAATTGTTACACAACCAACAGAGCCACCGGTTATTAGTAGTACATTAACTGCCTCAGCAACTGTTAACCAGTCGTTTAACTATACTGTTCTGGCAACAGGTACTGGTCCGATAACTTATGGTGCTGGTAATCTGCCTGTTGGATTAAGTTTTAACTCAAGCAACCACCAAATAACAGGTTCACCAGAAGCGGCCGGGATTTATACTATTGTGCTAAGTGCTACAAATGATGGTGGAACTACTACGGAACCTCTTACTCTAACTGTTGGAACACCACCATCTATAAGCAGTCCTCTGACAGCCTCAGGTACAGCAGGAGATCAGTTTGTTACTTATACCTTAACGGCAGAAGGCTCCCCTGATATTACCTATTCTGCATCTAATCTGCCCGATGGATTAACTTATAACCCAAACGAT
>JBFFLX010000354.1:0-2180 GCA_041554435.1 Bacteroidales bacterium | reverse complement strand
ACAGTGAGCAGTAAACAGTTATGCAGTAAGCAGTTAGGAGAAGGCAGTGGACAATGGACAATTGACAATGGATAATGGACAATGGATAATTGATAATGGACAATTGATAATGGATAATGAAAATTGCTTAGTGCCAATTGCCAACTGCCAACTGAAGACTGCCAACTGAAGACTGCCTATTGCTAACTGCCTATTGCAGACTGCTTACATTATAACTCAAGGCACTCATAACTTAAAGTACTCAATGAACTTACTACCTCTTCACCACCTTCAAACTCTCAACCTCCTTATCTCCATAAAACATAACAACATGATAAATTCCTGATGGCAAGGGGTTTCCAGAATTGTCATCTCCCCGCCATAATACTTTAACTTTATTATTTAGTTGTGTAGTTATAAGTGTTTTCACCAGTTTGCCATAATTGTCGTAAACCTCAACTCTGGCTTCTGTGGATAATTGTTTAGGTTCAACTTCTATATAAGTATCCTGATAAAACGGATTTGGAGAGGCTTTGATCAAAGTTTGTGAAGCATCTGAATTTGAGCCGGGTCCTATTTCGTGAAAACCAACAATAGTAGGATCCCATTCATAGGTTCCCATATCTATGCTGTCGCCATAAACTCTGGGGTTTCCCGCGAGATCGTAATCTTCCAGTTCAATAAAATCTGGTAGATTTGCTATTGTACCCGCATCTATACATGGTGAGTTATCGGTAAGTTGATAGGGATGATTCCACATGCCTAAAAACTGTGGATCTGCGTCTATATTAGTGGAATCGTAATGTACATGGCACCAAACGGTATCATCGTGCCAGCATGAGGGATTCATATAAATACTTTCTTCACCATTTTCAACCAGAGAATTGTAAATATTAAGGTGTGAATGAACCATTTGTTGCCATTCGCCTACTCCTATCTCAAGTTGTGGTTGATATCTGTTATTGTAAAAAATGCTGTTATAAAAACTAATATTTCCATCAAATATTCTAACAGTTGCATAATCAAGATCAAGGGCATTATTTACAAATGTAGAGTTTATACAATATGCATGTCCGTCTTGCATGTTTTTTAAAAAAGTAATATTGGAGTTGTCTTTAAAAAGACAGTTTTGTACTACCTGAACACCTCTGTCATTGGGAGCAAACGACCATGAAAACTGTTTAGGGTTTGCTGTATCAATTTCTAAATTAGAAAAAACGGTATTTGAAAGGAAAACCCTCTGTCCCTCATTAGTCCATGAACTTAAATCAGCACCTCCAAAATTATCTTTAAATTCACAATTTCTTACAACCAGTGAATCAGATCTAATGGAGGTTAATATCCCATTACTTCCTGTAGAGTAACTATTTCTAAAAACTACACTATCGAAAATATACCTGGTATTAAAATTATAAATATAAGCTAATGTTGCTTTTACTTCCCAAGGTTCATATAAAGGTTTCCTACCTCCCTGCAGAGTCATTCTTTGAAAACTATAGTCAGATATTTCATTATTACCTTTTAATATATATACATTCCTGTTGCCGTCAAGTATTACTCCATCGCGCGACTGACCAATAACATTAATAAATGGGCGTATGTTTAATGGAAATTTTTCATTATTTGTAGTATCTGAATATATTCCATTTGCAAGATGTATGGTGTTTTTATCAAGACTGTCAACGGCAATTTTTGAATATGCCCATGCAATTGACTTAACAGGCTGGTCTTCAGAAATACCAGTATTATTATTATCTCCATTAACAGGATCAACATAAATATCCCCATCATAGGGTGTCAAAACAGCATTGTCGATTTGTACATCAAGATCATCAATTTGAAAGCCACTTTGTTGTATTGATGAAAAAAAGTAGGTGTCAGGGTATTTAACAGTTGAAGAATCAAGAACTATTCTTAGGGGTAAATCTTCATTAGATTTGTGAAAGTCACATCCCCAATTAGCAAAGTTAGAATAAATGCTGTTTTTATTAATTGTGTCGAACTCCATAGTACTATTATCAGCCAGAGCAATTCCACCTCCGGGGCCATAGGAATGATTATTAAAAATAGAGCAACCGCTTAGTTTAAAATAACCTTCACCATCATTATAGCAAACAATACCGGCACCTCCCCAAAGGGATTTATTATCGCGGATAATACAATTTTTCACACTAACTCCGGCTCCTTTAAATATATCTATT
>JBFFLX010000353.1:0-2186 GCA_041554435.1 Bacteroidales bacterium | reverse complement strand
TTTGTTTGGTGTATTTCCTAATTCGGTTTTCCCGCCATTTGCGGATAGTATTCCTGAACTTATAGAAAGTTGGAGCAAACTTTTAAATACCAACTGCCATACCTTTTTGCCAGGTCATGGAAAAGCAATAAATAGGCAGTTGCTTGAGAAAGATTATACCAAATATAGTAAGAAGGTCAGTCATTAAAGCTGATGTCAGATTATCCCGGTTTATGCAATAGGAAGCAAGGAACGAGCTGAACTATTGTATTAGCAAGGGTAATCCCGACTTAGAGTTTCACCATTTTGGTTTTGACAAAATGGATGAAAGTCTTAGTCGATATGCAGTAGAACACTTTTTTAGGTTCTATTGCATATTTTGGGATTATAACATACATATCGGAAATATGTGTATTTTGCAGCACTAATTGAGTAAGCATGAAATCAGGATTAAAACCACGCAAAGCTATCTGCCATTTGGAGCAATTCCTGATGTTTCTTTATATTTACTCTGAACTCTAATTCCTTAAACCCAAGGTATTACGATTGTTTTATTTTTTATTCTTAGGTGCATAAATATATTGTACTCATTATTTTTACATAATTATTTGGTTTAATGGAAGCAATGGATAGTTGGCTGAATACGCTGCTAAACAAAAATAGAAAAGAGTTCTCAAAATGGCATGATCTTAAGTGGGCAAATTCTTATATTGCCGATGAGATGCAGAAAAAGAGAGAAAAATTGTTGATAGATATCGGCGAGAGTACTCTTTATAAAGAAACAAAACCTTACTATAATCATATTTCAAAGGGTTGTGAAATTTGTGCTTCAGGGAAATGGAGTTGCTTGTTTATCACCAATAAATGCAATGCAAAATGTTTCTACTGTCCTGTTTCTCAGGACATAGACGAGGTACCTTCCACTCAGTCCCTGAATTTCGAAAACCCCGACGATTATGCCAACTATATTAATCACTTTCAATTTCAGGGAGTTAGTTTCAGTGGAGGTGAGCCATTATTGTATTTTGATCGTACTCTGGAGTATCTAAAAACTGTGAGAGAAAAATGTAACAGTGATCTTTATATCTGGATGTATACAAATGGCATTTTAGTTGATGAAAACAAACTTAAAAAACTTGCCACTTATAATCTGAATGAAATTCGCTTCGATATAGGTGCCATAGGTTATAAACTTGATAAGGTTAAACTTGCAAAAGGAATAATTCCCAATATTTCTATAGAAGTCCCTTGCATTCCTGAAGAAAAGGATAGAATAATCTCCATGCTTCCGGAAATGATAGATGCTGGAGTTACTAATTTAAATTTACATCACTTACGACTTACTCTTTTCAATGCAGACAAACTTGTAAAACGCAGATATACAATTATAAATGCCGAGCGACCTTTGGTTATGGAATCGGAAACAGCCGCATTGGAAATAATTAATGCAGCCAGGGAAAAAGGTTTTAATATCGGAATAAACTATTGCTCATTTCATTATAAGAATCGTTTCCAGAAAGCAGGTTATCGCACAACTATTACTCAAAAGATTTTTCCCTATGCAGATATTACAGAAAACGGTTTTATCAGGGAGTATGATGGAAAAATGCTTTGTTATAAAGAACTTAAAATTATCGATAAGTCGAAAGCACTGGCAAACGTGCAATCATTTAATTTTGAAGGAAATGACTATTTATTTACCCTAAAAACTGTTTTTTATGAAACAGATTTGTCTGTTGAGCAAAAAATTAAAATAGATGAATTATTAAATAACGCACCCAAGATAATCCCTAAGGATACTATGTTATTTAAAATATGGCAATGCGAATATATCGAACACGGATTAAGGGAGTTGTAATATGTGACAAAGGGGAAAGGCGACTGTGCGACTGTGCGATTGGGCGACTTTGCGATAGATACACTTTCAGTTTTTAACCATTCACCATTTTTCATTGTTCAAGATCAAAGGATCAGAAGATCAAAGGATCAAAAGTTCAAATAATTAAAAGTCAACTGCATAAAGAACTGTTTAACTTTTAGTTTTTAACCATTCACTATTCACCATTCACGACTCACGATTAACTATTAACCACTCACGATTAACGCTTCTCTATTTTGCCTTTCGGAAATAATTCATAATTTTGAAATGCAATAAAGTTTGAATATTATTAAACTTAATAAATAAACGAAAATGAGTATAAAGCATA
>JBFFLX010000352.1:0-2227 GCA_041554435.1 Bacteroidales bacterium | reverse complement strand
TGAAAAAGGCCCCGGATCTTATGAATATGTGACCGCGCGTACAAAGTTTTTCGATGATCTATTTATAAAAGAAGTCAGAAAAAACATTCTTCAGGTTGTATTTCTTGGAGCAGGATATGATACCCGTTCAATCAGGTATCAGGAATTTCTTGATGACACGAAAATATTTGAGTTAGATGTACCAACCACTCAAAATGAAAAAATAAAGCTTCTGAAAAAAAACAAAATAGACATTCCTGAAAATATAAGCTTTGTACCTGTAAATTTTAATCAGGATAACTTAAAACAAACCCTCTTAAAAGCGGGATTCGATACGACTAAAAGAACCTTGTTTATTTGGGAAGGTGTGTCAATGTATGTCACGAATGATACGGTAGATGCCACCTTAAGTTTTATAAGGAATACCACTGAAAAAGGAAGCATTGTTGCATTCGACTATTTGTATTCAACCGTTATTCGCAATGAGTGCACTTATTATGGAGCACAAAAAATAGCTTCAGTAGTTGAGGCTGCAGGAGAGAAATTTACGTTTGGAATTGAAGAAGGAAAAATAAAAGAGTTCCTTGATGAAAAAGGTTTTGTTCCGATTACACACTATAGTCCGACAGAACTTGAAAAAGAATTTCTGTACAATAGCAAGGGAGAATTTTTCGGAAAAATGTATGGCTTTGCCTGTGTTGTAGTGGCAACCAATAAATCACTTAATTAATACAATTTATGAAATCAAAGAAAAAAATTATCAGACTCATAGCAGCTTCCGTTTTGTCAGGACTTGTAATGTGGGTTGTTGGGGGACTTTATCACAACCTGATATTGCCTGCTGTTAATAAAAACGTACATCCACATCACGAAGGTTTGGGAATTACGCTCATTGCTTATATTCTATTGGGATTCTTGATGAGCTACTTTTATAGGAACTCAAAAGAAAATAAAGAGTCGCTATTAAAAGGAATTAAAATTGGGGCGCTTATTGGAATTTTATGGGTATTTCCTCATGGATTAACCATGGCTGCCGTACATGAATCATCGATTGGTTATCAAATTACAAATACTATGTACCACATTGTAGAACAAGGTATTGGCGGCATAATAGTGTACCTGGTATGCAGAAATAAAAAGACATTATCATGACTTTGAAGAACAATATAGCTAAAACCTGCTTCATTACAGGGGCCAATTCGGGTATAGGGAAACAGGCTGCTATTCAATTGGCGCAAGCCGGATTTCATATAATAATTGGTGCCCGCAACCGAAAACGCGGTGAGAATGCTCTTTCCGAAGTAAAAGAAAAATCGGGTTCGACAGATGTTGATTTGCTCTTAATTGATATGTCGTCAAAACAATCAATTCTTGATGCAGCAAAAGTGATGCACAAACAAATTGAACATCTTGATGTATTAATCCAAAATGCAGCCGACTTTGATATATCGCGTAAAAAACCAGAAAAATCAGTAGATGATATCGAAACTATTTGGGCAACCAACCACATAGGGCCAATAATTCTGACAAATGCACTGATTGATTTGATACGAAAAAGTAAACAAGGCAGAATTATCACCATTGCCTCGCAAGGTTTGGTAATGCATCCAAAGCTAAAGGTTGACCTGAATGATCCCGAATTTAAGAAAAGAAAGTATAGTGTGCCTGAGGCGTATTATCAATCAAAACTTGCCCAGATAATGTTTACTTACTGGCTTTCTGAACAATTAAATAAAACGGCCATTACGGTAAATTGTATTAGGGTAACCAATGTGAAAATTGACATAAACAGGTATCCATATATTTCAGGCATCAAAAAATTTCTTTATTCATTAAAAAGCCGGTTTTCAATTTCAGCTGAAGAAATGGCAAAAACCTATACCTGGTTGGCTACATCACCTGATTTAAACAATACTACTGGAAAATATTTCAACGAAAAAAATAGGATTGTGAGCTCATCAGCATACAGTTTGAATAAGAGAAATATTTTGGAGGTGATGGAATTATCAATGAGTTACGAACCATTTAAATCCATATCAATATGAAAAGAAAGGAAAAAATCGATGTGAAAATCAAATTGATTCGCAATGTCTTTTTGCTCGTTCTTGGATTCCTTGCCCTGGGGGCTGTTGGAGGAGGAATAGTATTAATCATCTCACCAACTGGCGAGATGATGGGACTACCGCTATCTGAATTTAAGAATATGCCTTTTGATAGTTTCTTAATTCCCGGAATAATTTTATTGTCT
>JBFFLX010000351.1:0-2241 GCA_041554435.1 Bacteroidales bacterium | reverse complement strand
TTTTCGGGGAATCCATGGCCAATTTCCGGGAAGACCACAAACCGATTCCTTATTCCGTATTGATCTAATAAATATCCTAGTTTCTTTTGTTGTTGAATGGCCCAGTCATTTTCTCCACATAGGAGCGCTACTTTAAGTCCTCTTTCTGCAGCATTTATAAATAATGTGCTGTCGGAGTCTCTTGGATATACTGCAAATGACAAGAGTAATCCTTTGGCAGGAATGCTATTATTAAGTCCGAGCAATAGTGATCGATATCCCCCGGCAGAAGGACCGGCTAATATAACCTGAGTGGTGTCGACTGCGTATTTTGAAATCACTTGTTGATAAATATTTACTATAGGGGCTTCCCAGTTTTCATGGTCATAAGCTCTTGAAAAAGAACCGTAATAAACATCGCCCTGGGTATAAACTACTATAAAATCTTTTTCCAACTTTTCTGAAATGTATCTAAATTGAGAATTGGGAATATTTCCAATACCTCCGTGCATAATAAACATCAAAGGATAGGTTTTATTTTTATTATAATTTGTTGGAAGCTGAACCATAAATTCATAGGATTTATGCTGATTAGCAGCCTCTTTTAATTCAGAATTTTTTGACATAAACACCTCATAACCATCAAGTTTTTCCAATTCCTTAAGATAAGGCGGAAAAACATGTTCACCTGTTCTTGTATAATAGAATAAGCCTTCAGCCTGTCCGAGTTTCAGTATCTCAAAACATTTATCGTATTGTTTGAGGTTTGCATAATGGAAGGATAATTCCCAATAGATCAGATTATTTCTGATATTCATATCCTGAAATTTATCAAGAGCCTCAGTACATAAATCAATGGATTTCTGATAGTCAGTTTCATCAATTTCTTTAAGCGTTTTTGTGAAACTGAGAAATTCTTTGTCCAAAGGTTTGTAAGCTAATTCAATAATGTTTTGAGCGTATGAATTTTGCAAACCTGTAAGAGTGAATACTGCGATTACTAATGTTAATATTTTTTTCATATTAATTTGGTTTAATTTTTTATCAATTCGTCACTTTTGAGCCTCATTAATTTCATTCAACAAACGAATTATGTCTTCGTTTTCAGGTCTCAACTGTTGTGCTTTTAATACAGTTTCTTTTGCAAGCGAAAGATGTCCATTTACCTTGTAAGCAAAAGCCAAATGATACAGGGGTTGCCATGAATTGGGATGCATTTCAATATTAAATAACAACAATTGTAGCGCGGTATTCATATCTGAATCTCTATACATCCTGCTTAATATGTTTATTTCGTTTTCTTTGCTTTTAAAAACTTGCTGATTTCTATTCAGGAAATTAATAGCAGAATCAATATTATACTTCAGAATTGTATTGCTTAATTGTGCTACGATAGAATTATCTTTGGTTTCAGATTCTATGTATTCGTTGGTCAAAATATTCAAATCAGATTGATTATTTGATTTTGGGGTGGTTTTTAAATATGCATTAAAAAAAGCCAGGGCAGAGTTACAGATGTAATCGTAACTGGTGCATATTTTATTGGGATTCGGGCTGGTGGAGCATAAATCAAAGAATCTCCAAAAAGAGACAAAACCATTATGATCCAGATATGGCATACGAAACATATACTTTTGATTTGAAACGATAGAATTATAAAATGGATAAATTGAAAAATTCTCATTGTTGTTAACTAACAAGCAATAAGGCACATTGGTTTTTTTCAGATTAAAATCGTCTACTTTGGAAAGTGTTAAATAATGTCCATATTCCTGACTACCATCCATACTGAATACAGCAGTTACTATTTCATTCCTCATCTGAAAAATTGTAGTAGCCAATCCACCGGTACTGAACCCAACCAATCCCAAACCATTATATTTTATTTTTAAACTATCCTCAAAATAGTTCAGAATATACTCCATATCTTCTACCTGAGCCAATATACTTTGAGTATCATTTTTCCTTTTAAGGGATTCACTTCCTGCAGAGCCAACAGAAATAACCATATATCCATGACTGGCCAAAAACTCACAAATCATATAATTTTGAACTGATGATTTACTATTTGAAGGCGCGTAAATAATTAGAGGAAATTTCTTATTGGATTTAGCAAGAGGAATTCCATATTGAGCACTTACCGGACAATCTAATATCTGTTGTGTCGTAATGCTGGTATCGATGCCCAATCGCTGCTTGGCAAAACCGGCATAAGCATTTACAAAACCAAAACTATTTGCCTCAATTTCTGAAAGGGGTTTA
>JBFFLX010000350.1:0-2247 GCA_041554435.1 Bacteroidales bacterium | reverse complement strand
TGGATTCAGTTTAATGGATAGATTTAGATTTATTCAAGCTGATGGAACTAATTATTTAGGGTTAAAATCAAAATGGGAATTAATACAAATTTGCTTAGATAAAATTGCTTTACCTTATACTGATATTAGAATATTATTAGCAACCATATTTGATGGATTCAGTTTTGCTGCCAATTCAACTATATTACATGAATCGTATATAAATTGTGCTAATTTTTACGATGAGGATGATAAAGGTATGACATTGCGCGAAGTGATAGAATCAATATTAGCACCTTACGGAGCATTTATTATTCAATCAGGTGGTTCTGTTTACATAACAGATATTCATTCATTGGCGGGTGGTGGTTCGTTAACATACCAAAAGTATAACGCTTCAACTTATGCTTATATTTCAGATGAAATAGTTGTAACTGAATTAGCCATTAGTTCTATTGGTTATTTTGGTACAGGACACGGAATAGAACGCACAGGAGGAGTTAACAGACAAGTAGTAAGTTATTCACCTTATCCAACTAAAAAGGTATTAGATCAACTGTTAGTAACACCTGATGAGTTCGACACTGTACCCGCAACATTTAGCGATAAAGACGGTTATAAATATCGTACACTTTCAGGACATTCAACTTGGGAATCTCAAGCATCTTCTGGATTTGAGGAAAGTTGCAAAACGCTTAATGATGAAAGGTTTGTGTATTTTCAATTTCCAGGTTCAACAACGAGCAACTTAGTATTAGAATTAATTGATACAAGTTCAATTCAACTATCAATATCAGGTTCTGCATTATCAACAGCAATTAACTCATATAATGGAAGACAGGGAAGAATGTATTTAGACGGAGCTGCAGTTTTAATAACAGGCGATATATTAACAAGAGTTACGGATAATCCTTATACAGATTTTACAGATAGTGAAAGAGATTTGAACGCTGATAAGGTTATTCAGACATCATTAAGATATTCGTTTAATATAGGTAATAAATATTACAACGATACTCTTGTATCATTTCAAGAAGGAAATTATGCTAACTCGTTCGCAGCGACAACAAAACCGGATGGTTCACCATTAGGTAATGAATGGGTTAGTTTGGGAGTTAATGGAAATGGAATATTATTAAAATTAGTTGACTATACAGATATTTTATATGGATCTGTTTTTAATGGTTCATTGAATTTTAAAATATTTGGAGATACAAAATCTAAATTAATCGGTGGAGACATTGTAGATGACCACCCTTTATTAAAAGCTGTTTGGATTAAAAATTTAGCCATATCAATAGTTAATTATGATGGTACAGAAATAAAAGACAATGATATTGAATATGTTGGATTGTTAGATCCGTTATACAGCAAGGAGGGAGAAACAATTATATTAACAACAGGAACATCAAGGCAGTATTCCGATAAAGGTAAGATAATGTATAACGATGGGTCTGAATATTATGATGTAGCTATATGGAGCAGAGGATTAAATAATTATCAAAAAATTGAAAAATTATTATTATCCTCAGTCTGTTCTAATTACGATGCAAATTTTGTAACTTTAACCTCTATGAATTTAAAGAATGATTTATCTTTAATTAATGTGCTTACTGATACTTTTATGTCTGGGAAAATAACAATGGTAAACGGAGCAAATATTAATTATGCAGATAATATATTTTCGTGTTCATTGACTGAGATTTCAGAAGATTCTTTAACAATTGTAGAAGGCTAAATCAATGGCTAATATATATGTATCAGATATAGGAGTACCGCGAAAGCCACGAAACAAAAGAATTTACGGCGGCAATTCTTTTGTGTTTACAAATGTTAATTCTGGTGGTGGTGGTGTTGCTAAGCATTGGGAAGTAGGAACAATTGAAGACTTAACATCTGTTAATGTAATTGTATATTTTGGCGAAGCATTTTCTAAACTTCCAACGATGGTACAATTAAAAGTTTATAGAATGGTCGAATTTGAAACAAATAAATGGCTAATACAAGATGTATTATTTTATCAGGCATCAAACGATGGAAGGCCATATAATGAATATGGTTTTGGTTTGGTGATTGATTCCAATGAAGATTTAACAGGAATAATAATTGAATACGCTTTCGCATGAAAAGATTAATAATAATATTGTTTATACTTATATCCATAAATTCAATAGGTCAGAATTTAAGAGGGTATAAAATTGAGGCAATAAAACAACTTCAGGCACACGATAAATTTATTTTAGATCAGGATTCAGTAACGGCAACAAC
>JBFFLX010000349.1:0-2251 GCA_041554435.1 Bacteroidales bacterium | reverse complement strand
TTACCGCTTTTATGAACTTTTAATCCGTCGGGAAGTCCATTGTATTTTTTTGCAAGGACTTGATAATCAAACAATATTTTTCCGTTTTTGAGCATTCCGTCTTCGGCGATCTCATAACTGTATAAAACCTGATTATTTGGGTCCGATTGATTGATATACAATGTTTTCTGATTAATGGATAATGCAATTCCATTTGGCTTATTCAAACTGTCAACAAGTAGAGTAACTTTTTTATCAGGACTAACTTTATAAACTCCGTTTACTCCAACTTCGCCGGTTTTACTTTCCGGCAGTCCGTAAGGAGGATCGGTAAAATAAATATTGCCTGCATAATCCATAACTAGGTCGTTGGGACTGTTAAACTTTTTTCCTTTATAATTGTCGGCTATGGTAACAAATTTACTATCAGGGTTTTTTAAATCGGAACCTAAGCGGGCAATACGCCTGTCGCCATGCTGGCAGATCAATAAATTGTTTTCCCGGTCGAGAATTAATCCGTTTGATCCCCTGTTAGAGTTCTTGTTTTCGTCGCCTGAATGACCTGCCGATTCCAGATAAACACTAATACTGTCCTGTTCATTCCATTTGTAGATTTTATTAGCAGGCACATCGGAAAAAATGAGTGATTGCAAATCATCTATCCAAAGCGGACCTTCACTCCATAAAAATCCTTTTGCCAATATTTCGATTTTTGCATTTGTATCTACTATAAAGAGTGCAGAAGAGTCGTAAATATCAATTTTTGAATTCTCGGTATAACTCTCTGGTTCAGTACTTTGAGGTGAGTTGACTTTATGCGTATTATTACAGGATACAAGTACCAAAAATGAAAAAGTTATATAAATAGCAAACCTATATTTCATAATATTTATGAGGTTATTATTTAGAAAATGATAATTACAACTACCAGGCATATGCCTTAGGAGCCTCTCCTCCTGGTCCGGGGAATATTTCATCCAGTTTTTTCAATACTTCATCATCGAGTTTTATGCTTGCTGCTCGAACAGCACTTTCCAACTGACTAATGGTTCGTGGTCCAACAATGGGTGCTGTAACCATAGGGTTATGAAGCAGCCATGCCAGGGCTACTTCTCCGGGTGGATGACCAATTTTTTTACACAGATTCTCGTATTTTTCCAGTTGATCGTGTTTTTTTTCTATTTGCTTGAGAGAATTTTTATCAGTACGTCGTCCTACCCTGTGCTTTTGAAGTGCACCTCCCAGAAGGCCTCCTGCCAGCGGACTCCATGGTATTAGTCCTAAACCATAATGCCTACAGGCCGGTATTACTTCAAGTTCCACAGTTCTGTTATCGAGATTATAAATACTTTGTTCGCTAACTAATCCCATCATACCTCTTTTAGATGCTTCCTGACATGCAGTTGCAATATCCCAACCAGCAAAATTACTGGAGCCAGCATAAACAATTTTTCCTTGCTTCACTAAAGTATCAAAACTCTGCCATGTCTCATCCCAGGGGCAATCATGGTCGATATGATGCATCTGATATAAATCAATCCTGTCTGTCTGCAGGCGTTTTAAACTGCCCTCACAATGCTTCATTATTTTATAGGCACTCAAACTTGATCCATCAGTATTTACTTCCCTCAAATTTGCTTCCTTCTTAACAGGATTATAAACTTTGGTTGCCATAAATACCGCATCTCTTCTGCCTCCTCCCTGTGCAAGCCATCTTCCTATGATTTCCTCGGTATATCCATTCTCTTTGGCCCAGCCATAAACATCGGCTGTATCAAAAAAGTTTATCCCCAGTTCTAACGCACGATCCATTATTTTAAAACTTTCTTCTTCACTGGTGTACCAACCAAAGTTCATGGTACCAAGACAAATATTACTAACCAGTACGCCGTGTTTTCCAAGTCTTTTATGCTTTATACTCATTTTCGTTTATTTATTAAGTTTAATAATATTCAAACTTTATTGTATTTCAAAATTATGAATTATTTCCGAAAGGCAAAATGGGGAAGCGTTAATCGTGAGTGGTTAATAGTTAATCGTGAGTCGTGAATGGTGAATAGTGAATGGTTAATCGTGAGTCGTTAATGGTTAATAGTTAAAAACTAAAAGTTAAACAGTTCTTTATGCAGTTGACTTTTAATTATTTAAACTTTTTGATCCTTTGATCTTCTGATCCTTTGATCTTGAACAATGAAAAATGGTTAGTCGTTAATGGTGAATAGTTAATCGTGAGTCGTGAATGGTGAATAGTGAATGGTGAAAAACTAAAAGT
>JBFFLX010000348.1:0-2264 GCA_041554435.1 Bacteroidales bacterium | reverse complement strand
ATGAAAATACAGACAAAGAAATACCATCAGGATTAATAAACGGTATTAACGATACTTATACAGTATCAAGAAATTTTATTGCTTATACTACTGAAGTTTTTAAAAATGGAGTTGAGCAAACAATAAATGTACATTACACTGAGATAATAAATGGAATTGTTATGAATCCTTATTATTTACTCGACACCGGAGATATTATAGAAATTAAATACAGATATTAAAATGAAAAAACTACTATTATTATTAATGCTTTTACCGTTCTTTGGAAATTCTCAGGAATTGGTAAAAAACAAAGTGCTAGATGATTGGAGAGATTATTCTCATTCTTTTAGACCAGACACCGCTAATCTTATGGATGTTGAGGGAGTCCGATTAACAAAGGCTTACTATTGGCTATGTGAAGAAAATCAAATATCAGATAATATTGAGTTCTGTTTTTTAGGTGAAGCTGCTATTAAAACAAGAGATGTAGGCGTTGATAGTTATATTGAAAAATTGTACGACCTTAGTGTAACGGGCGATGGGACGCAAACAACAGAAGCTAATCAACCATACTTAACTGGAAATATATCACCAGAGGATCACAAGGGAATATTAAACCCTATTGGAGACTCCAGAAGCATTGATATTCCTACGATTACAATAACAGGAACATACACAGTTACAAAATGTTTTAATTCAAACGGGATAACAGAAGTCACGCACACAGAGTTAACAAGTGGTTCAATTAGTTCAATTTCGTTTACTGGGAAACTTTATGCTTATGTGGTTCGAAGCACATCGTTGTCAACAGCGCAAAAAGCAGCAGAATCAGCATGGTTGTTAACTGTATATCCAGAAATTCAAACTAAGCAAATCGGTACTCAATATTGGCAAACAAGCAATTTCGACAGTGACACTACGGCGATGGATAATGTTATTGCTAATGTTACTGAGGCTGTTAATGTTGAGAAAGTTACAAATGGTGGATTTGATACAGATACGGATTGGATAAAAGGAATAGGATGGACAATAAATACAGGAGCAGGAGTTGCTGAACATACAGGAACAGCAGGATTAATTTATTTAACAAATATAGCAACATCTGGAAAGTGGTATAAAATTACTTTTACAATAGTATCTCAAAGCGGTGGTTATTTTTCGTTACGATTAGGCAAAGGATTAGTCGGAGATATACTAACAGTCCCAAATACATATACTCAGTATATAAAATCAGATGGAACGTCTGCTGATTTTGGTATATACGCAGGTGGTGGAACAATTGGCTCAATCGACAACGTATCAATCGAGGAAGTAGGTTGGGCAGGTTCACAAGAACTTTATGATGGACTAATCACTCAGGGAGAATCAGTTCAAGCAGCTCTGGAAGCCTCTGCAATGTGGGATAATCATTCAAGTGATAGCTCGATAGGAGCAATTTATGGGAAATTATACAATGGATATGCAAGGAGTTTGATTGTTACTGATATTGCAACAAATGGATCATGGGGTTATCATGTATCAACCGAGGCAGAATTAACTACATTAGCAGCAAACGGCGGATACGCATTGAAAAAAGAAGGCACTGATTATTGGACAACAACGGGCGGTACTAATTTTACAGGGTTTACGGCATTAGGTTCAGCTACAAGAAGCGATGTTGACGGGACATTTACGACATTAAAAAATAGTTCTGCTTATTGGTGTGCTGATTCAGATAAGGTATTATTATTAAATCATGCTGATAATACAGCCACAATAACAGTAGTAGATAAAAAATACGGATCATCAATTAGACTGGTGAAAGACTAATGAAAAAAGCACTTACAATAGCACTATTTCTTGTCTATACGACAGGATTTGCACAGGACACAATAAGCATTGATTCAACTCCATACACAAAATATGTAGTAGTTGACCTTAATCAATATTGCGATTTTAACGCTGAGATTTCGGTTGCAAAGGGACTTAGTTTAGGCAAGTCAACTGAGCGTGTATTTCCTCTTTTTCCTGAGAGGTTTACACTGATTGACAAAAACCCTAACAAAGATGTTTTAATGGCGGTTATTGCTATCAATCCAGAGAATCAACCATATTGTTCTTATCCTTTGCTTGAGTACAATGATATAACTTTAAAAGATACTATCATTGATGAAATGACAATCAAGCTAAAAGTCAAAAGCAAAGATTGGTATGAAAAGCATTTAGCTAAAACAGGTACGCAAGGAAAAACTTATAAATTTGAATAAGATGAAAAAAATACTAATATTACCGTTATTATTGAT
>JBFFLX010000347.1:0-2273 GCA_041554435.1 Bacteroidales bacterium | reverse complement strand
TTGGCTCCTATGGAAGCCTGAAATAAAATTGTTTAACCGTTTCGTTTATATTTTCAAATAAAAATATCAGGGGATAATGCAAGCTCAATATTTTGTTACCTATTCCCACAAATCCCGTCAGGGATTTAATGTGGGTAGAAAATAGAATCGTTATTTTATGTTCCGTCCCGGATGGGACGGGATTTTTGATTAATACGATTTTCTACCCATATTTGGCTCCTATGGGAGCCTGAAATAAAATTGTTTAACCGTTTCGTTTAGGTTTTTAAATAATATCAGGGAATAATACAAGCTTAATATTTTGATATCTAAACCCACAAATCCCGTTAGGGATTGAATGTGGGTAGAAAATATAATTGTAATATTATGTTCCGTCCCGGATGGGACGGGATAATTAATTAACCCGAATTCTAAAACTGGAATCCCAAAGGCTTACGCTTCAACACTTTCTCCTCACCTGGCTTAAATTCTGTCACATCATCAACCGACAATGTTTCCATAATTTTTTTGGTTCTCAGCGATTTTTTCAAATCGGCCATTCTCAACTCCTGATTACGGACTGCCTTTTCCACAATTTTCCTCATGGAACGGGCATTTCCGAAAAATTTATCTCTGTTATCATAAAGAAATGTGATATAAGTTTTCAGATGTTCTGTCGCCTCCATACTAGCTTTAAGTCCCTTATCAGCAAGCATACTTTCGGTAATTTCCCAAAGTTCATCTACATTGAAATCATGAAATTCGAAAGTTTGATCGAAACGTGATTTAATGCCAGGATTAGATTCTACAAAATCACTCATATTTTCGGTATAACCGGCAACAATAACACCGAAATCTCCTCGGTGATCTTCCATTTCTTTTATGAGTGCGGCCACTGCTTTCTTACCAAAATCATTATTATGTCCTTCGGTAATGGCGTAGGCTTCATCAATAAACAAAATTCCACCCATTGCTTCTTTAACAAGTTCTTTGGTTTTTAAGGAAGTCTGCCCCACATAACCTGCCACCAGATTACTTCCGTCGGCATCAATTAAATGACCGCGTTCAAGCATTCCCAAGGCTTTATAAACCTTTGCCATGATTCGGGCCACGGTAGTTTTTCCGGTTCCGGGATTTCCACTGAAAACGCTATGCATGGAAAAGGCTTTTAAAATACTACGTCCATTTTCACGATAGTATTTACTTAACTTTACCAAGTCGTTTATTTCCTGCTTAATATTTTCAAGTCCACAAAGAGCATTCATTTCATCCAGTGCCTCATTTAGCAAGGCGCTATCAAGTTCCAGTTCAACTTCATTTTCCGATTCGAAAGAAGTAATATCCTCTATATCAACATCTTTAATTGTCGACAATTGTGCTTTAGTAAATTTTTCGTGCTCAGTATCATGTACTATTCTCATTCCCAGATTAATCTTAGCCTCGTCAATTAATGAAAAAGCAAATCGGGCATTTCCAAATGTCCTGTCGCGATCTCTGTAAGCGGCAATAAGAATTTTCCTTAATCTTTCCTCTGCTCCTTTCGATATCACCACTCCCTTCTTCTTAGCAGCAAACTCGGTTATCTGATATAATTCTTCAGGGGAATAATCATGAAATTCGAAGTGATTTTTAAATCTTGATTTTAAGCCGGGATTTGAATTAATAAAATTCTCCATTTCCTTTGGATATCCTGCTGCAAAAATTGCTATATCCCCCTTGCCATCGCTCATTTCTGTAATTAATGCTGCAATTGCCTCCGGGCCAAAGTCATTTGTGGCCGTATCCTTAAACAGCATATAGGCCTCATCTATAAATAGAATTCCACCTCTGGCTTTCTTTATGGCCTCCTTAGTATCTTTTCCCGTTTGCCTTATAAATCCGGAGATTAAGTCGTTAGCTTCAACAATATGAACATGCCCCTTTGACAATAAGCCCATGGATTTAAATATTTTACCCAATAGTTTTACTACAGTTGTTTTTCCGGTTCCCGGATTACCGGTAAGAATACTATGTAAAACCACCTGATCGTCCTCTTTTATGCCCGACGCTTCTCTAAGTTGAATAAAACTCACATAATCGATATATTCTCTAACTTTTGCTTTTATGTTTTCAAGACCAATAAGCGAATCCAGTTCAGCCAGAATTTCTTCAACCGGCCTGTCATCAATATACAATTCTACATCAGAATCATCATCTTTTTTTGTTGCTGTTTATTCTTTCTTATCATCGTTTGGAACACTAGGTTCATCTTCAATTTTATTAAGAACATCATTTTTAAAAAGGCTGTCGACCTC
>JBFFLX010000346.1:0-2286 GCA_041554435.1 Bacteroidales bacterium | reverse complement strand
GTATCAATTGCCGGTACTTCAGGTTTAGAAGGATTGTTTTTCGGTAGGCAGGCTGCCATTGAAAAAGGCTATGAACAAGGTAGTAACTACCAAACTCAATCTGCTATAGCATTATTATCATATGGAGTGATTGCTTTGGTAGTTTATTTTATGAAGTGGGGAACCGAAGCCGAACTTACAATTATTTTCACCTTTATGTTTTTCACCATTTTCTCTGGAGTTAATCATGCCCGTTCTGTTATACAGGACAAGAATTACAAGTGGGCAAACCTCAACCGTCCGTTTCTGGCAGTATTGTTAACTGCTGTTTTATGGTATCCTGTTGTGGGGAGTTTGTAAAATATTTTAAAGAGAATAATTAGGATTTACTTCAAAATCACTTCCTTTCTCATTAGTTTTTTCGAGTTTTATTTGATATCCGTCAACTCTGTTAATTAGTTGTGTACCATCAACATGCACTTCTTCCACATCCCATTTATTCTTGGCAAGTTTACGGGCTTCTTTTTCATTTTCTGCCACCACAAATACCAGATGATGATCTTCCATTAAATGATTTTTTCGGATTTTTCCTCCCAGTAGGATAGCGTATAAGTTTTTATTTTCCATATTATTTAAACCAATTTGTTTTGATAGTAAAAGTATAAATATTATGAAGTTGGGATAAAAATTTCATTTTATATTTAAAACAAGCTGATGCTTATTAAGCCTGGTTTGCAAATGTTCCGTATTTATTACGTACTTTTATTTTAAATTTTATAATTATGAGAAACTTTTTAATAATACTATTCATTTCATCACTGACATTTACCGGCATAACATGTAAAAAAGCTACTGAAGACGTTGTCGACTGTACTATTCAATCACTTACAGCAGGGATGCATGCCAATCTGGATTCTGAAAACTCTAAACTTATGCATTTTAAATTTTACATCAGTCTGGATGACGGCTATACACTCGACAATAATATAAAATGGGATTTTGGTAATGGTATTACTCAGGTAGCCGATACAATTATTGATTACGTTTATCCGGAATCTGGATCCTATGAAGCAGTTGCAACTTATACTTTAAAAAAGGGTAGCGGCTCCTGCACATCTTCCACCACCAAGCATATAGTAATTCCGTAGTTTTTGTTATAATAGATTTGTATTATATTTTTAAAATTATTTTATTCAATACAAATTCTATTATTTCTACATAAATAAAATATGAATTCTTTAGAGTCGTTGAAAGGTCAAGAAACCAAAAGTTTAATATTAAGACCAATATCTGAAAAGGATGTAGATGTTGTTTTTGCTTTTAATTCCAGTAGTGAGTCATTGACATATATTGCACGAGAGCCGTTTAAAACCACCAAGGAAGCCCAAGATAAGTTAGATTTCTTTCTTGCAGGAAATACTAATAAAACATCTTTTTGGTGGGTGTTTGTTTGCAAAGAAACAGGTGAAAAAATAGGTTATGGTGGTTTGTTTGATATTTCAGAAAAAGATAAACGAGCAGAGATTGGATATGGACTAATAAAGCAATACTGGAATAAAGGGTATATGTCGGAAATACTTGAAGAGATCATCAAATTTGCATTTTCGACATTAGAATTGCATAAAATCTATGGTGTTATTATTAAAGGGAATATTGCCTCACAAGGTCTCCTGAAAAAGAATGGATTTGTTAGGGAGGCCTACTTAAAAGAACATTCCTTCGCCAGGGGCAGGTATTTTGATGAAATGATTTATAGTTTGATAAACCAATGAAGTTAATCTTCTTTAAGGAATCCTATTATATATCGATTTCACCACATCGTATGCTAGTTTTTTATTTCTATGAACATCAAGTATTCCCCAATACTCTTCATTGGGAGCCCCATCATAGGGAACGCCACTGCTATTGGGTGCCCGGCCACCGGTATCTTGAACATCATTATTTCCAGCTTTCCATAGTTCGTCTGTAAAAGCAAACAAAGTAACGCCAGAGCATACATCTTGATGCTTAAAAATAACTTCAAGTATATTACTTACTGCATCTGCCTGTGCCTTCTGATTTTCTCCAACCTCATATTTTTCAGTAGCTTTTACCATATAACTATCAGCACCAGCCTCCGACAAATACATTGGTTTTGAACTAATTGTGCTCCACTGTTTAAATATTTCTGCTGGGTTATCCCATCTGTAAACATTCATACCCCACACATCTATTTGGTCACATTTTTCTAGTATATCAATATCTGGTAACTCACCATGGGCAGTTGTTAGGGGATGATTTTGGTCAATTTCTTTAATCATTTTGGCG
>JBFFLX010000345.1:0-2286 GCA_041554435.1 Bacteroidales bacterium | reverse complement strand
GCTACAATTTTTCTGCTTCCGCTGTTATTTCGAAACTCACAAAAATAAATTCACTGCCAGGTGCCTAAATTTAGTCGGTGATTGGTAATCGGAATTGTAATTTCGGCACCAATAACCGACGATTTTAAATGTGCCCCCAAATCATAGTTCATCTATTTTAATACATTATATTCTTCGCTGGTTTAAAGAACTTCAATTGCCTCTTTACAACATAGTAGCTGTATTTAAATACAAGTATTTGTGATGGTAATACGAAACCTATTACAATGAAAGCTATATTATTGGTAAGAGTTTCTTCAGAGACACAACAATTAGACGAACAAACAAACAATCTAATTTCCCATGTTAATATATACCCAAATAAACGACCCATAATTTGTATGGAGATAGAATACAATAGTGCTAACCTCATAGGCTTAACAATCTCGATGAAATTGGAAATATTACTAATTTCCTGATTCTTACTACTCTATATTTCTATTACTTTAAAATAATAATTGCTACTTTTAGAGCTATAGAAATCAATTTCTTTATATTCCTGTTATGGATAAAACCAGTAAGCAAAATTCAAAGCTCACTTTTGAAGCCCCTACTAAAGAACTTTTTTATTCACATTACAAACCATTTTGCGAGGTAAGAATAAATATATTGTAGAACTATGCATATAAAAACATCAAATCAGCCCGAACTGAAATTAGGTATTGGAGATTATACCTGCAATTGGGGAGTTCATATTTGTGGTTTGTATGAAACCGAAAAGGAACGGGACGAAATAATTGTTGGTTTTCTTGGCGAAGGAGATTTAAACGGTGACCTGCAAATGTATTGCCCTGTTGAACAAACTGCCGAAATGTTTAAAGAAAAGTATTACAAAGCATTCCCACAATGTACTTGCCATGTTGATATGCCCGAACATTTCAGCATTTCAAGTGCAAAAGATTTATACTATCCAAATGGCATTTTTTCGCCCATTGAAATGGATAAAGGGCTTAATGATTTTTTTGTAGAATCGCAAAAAAAAGAAAAGCGTAATATAAGAGCAACTGCGGAAATGGTTTGGGCATTAGAAGCCATACCAGGCATTGAAAATCTAATGGCTTACGAAGCACGATTAAATTATTTTATTCCAGGAAAGCCCTGGATAAGTATTTGCTTGTATAATGTTAATAAATTCTCGGGAGCAACTATAATGAATGTTTTAAAAACACATCCCTATTGTATTAGTGGAGGAATAATTACCCAAAATCCGTACTACATATCCCCAGATAAATGGCTGGCTGAAAATGCACCGCAATTTTTAAACTCTCAATTGTAATAATATGGCAAACTATGCTCATGAATTGTTTTTATTGTCAATCAACCTGACGCAGTTTAAAAGTAAAGTGCTGATAACTAAAATATTTATCGAAAGCATAAATTCAATATTTTCAGGTCATAAATTTAATTGGAGTGAAGAAATTGTTGAAAATGCAGAAAATTGTTTGAAGGTGTGCACCCGTAACAAAACCTACGGGTATATTTCATTTTCTATCCAACCAACATTTACAGAAGAAACATTTTCATTGCTTCAAAATTCAGTTCAATGGTTAGCCATACTTTTCGAGAAACTGGAACAGGAAACCTTATTAAATAATCAAAAAGAGCATCTCTATTCTCTGGTTGAAGAAAAAACGAAAGGGTTGGTTGAAAGCCAGAAAAAGTATAAAATCTTATTTGAAAATATTATCGATGAGATTCATTACTGGAAAGTAACCAAAGACAAAAATGGAGAAATAAAAGCATGGGTATTAGTAGATGCAAATCCATCAGCATTAAAGGCATGGAAGAAATCAAAAGAACAAGTTGTCGGGAAAACAGCCAATGAGATTTTTAATTATGATGTCCAGAAACTATTCATGCCTATAGTGAAAAAGATTTTTAAAACAGGAAAACCTTGTCGTTGGGAAACCTTTTCCCCACCAACTAAACAGTATTTATCTATGGATAGCATTCCATTAGGTGAATTCTTTATTTCCACAGGCAGAGACATAACAATAAGAAAGAAAGAAGAACTGGAATTACAAAATACTAAAGAACAAGCAAATAGCAGTTTGCAACAAATTAAAGTAATTCAGGCAAACACTCCGAATGTAATATGGAAATGGGATTTTGATAAAGATGGGAATTTTACAAATATTTATATTTCAGAGGCTGCAGATGAATTCCTCGCATTACCAAAATAAAGTATTGACAATTCATTGGATAAGTTTTTTTCTTACATTTTACCCGAATATTTACCTTTAGTTG
>JBFFLX010000344.1:0-2298 GCA_041554435.1 Bacteroidales bacterium | reverse complement strand
ATTAATTGCCGACGAACCCACTACTGCCCTTGATGTGAGAGTTCAAAAGGATTTAATTTTACTTCTTAAGCAACTTAAATCTGAATTTGGAATGAGTTTGCTTTTTATTAGTCACGACCTGGGGCTGGTTTCCGAAATTGTGAGTAATGTGTTGGTAATGTATAAAGGAGAAATTGTTGAAAGAGGAGCAATAAAGGAAGTCTTCAAGAATCCTCAACATAATTATACAAAATGTCTTCTGGCTTGCAGACCACCGGTTAATGAAAGGCCAGCCAGATTGAAAACCATTGATGAATTTATAGAAAGTGAAAGTAAAGTTCATCTGAAATATCCTGAAAATAAACATATTGAAATAGATTATAATAAGTCAATTCTTAATGTCGACGGTCTCAACAAAAGATTTGTCAGTGAAAAAAATTATAGAGGCAAAGCCGTATCTTTTGTAAATGCTGTGGATAATGTTAGTTTTGAAGTATTTAAGGGAGAAACCCTTGGATTGGTAGGCGAATCAGGTTGTGGAAAAACTACATTGAGCAGAAGTATACTAAGATTAATTGATGTGGAATCTGGTAATATTTTTTTCGATGAAAAAAATATTCTGGATATCAAAAAAGGAGACTTAAAAGAGTTTCGGAAAAATCTGAATATTGTTTTTCAGGATCCTTACTCCTCTCTGAATCCAAGAATAAGTGTTGGAAAAGCCATTTCAGAACCATTAAAAGTTTTTAATATTGAATCCACCTCTTTAAAAAGGAAAAACAGAGTTTTTGATTTATTGAAAAAGGTTGGCCTAGAGGAGGATGCTTATTATAAATATCCACACGAATTTTCCGGTGGTCAGAGGCAAAGAATTGTTATTGCCCGGGCACTAGCTCTTAACCCGCGTTTTCTTATTTGCGATGAAGCCGTTTCCGCCCTTGATGTATCTGTACAGGCAAAAGTTCTGAATTTGCTCAACGATTTAAAACGGGAATTTGGCTTTACCTATATATTTATTTCCCACGATTTAAATGTTGTTAAATATATGTCCGACAGGATAATGGTTATGAAAGATGGTAAAATCGTGGAAATAGGCCCTGCCGATGAGATTTATAATTCACCCAAACAAGAGTATACTAAGCAACTTATTGATGCTATACCGATGTAGGATAAAAAGTCAAATAGTCGAATAGTCACATAGTCGAATAGTCGAATGCTGTAAGTTCCGATCCCTCGTAAGTCGAAAAGTCCGTTTTTGGTAAGTTGGCTGGTGCCGTAATTTGTAGAAAAAGGTTAGAAAGGTAGAAGGGTGGGAAAGGTTGAAAGGGTTTCGATTTGTGGTAATTTATTGTAGATCCTTTAATTAAACCGTAACCACAACAAATTACGTGCGAAGCACAATTTACGCACGAAGTGCAAATTACGCCGAAGGCAAATTACATGCGAAGCATAAATTACTACAAATTAAGCGCGAAGCGCACTTTACGCCGAAGGACCAAAACATTTAAATTATAACCATAACGGACTTTTGGACCATTCGACTATTTGACTATTCGACTATTATTTCATAAAAAAAGCCCCTTCATAAAAAAATGAAGAGGCTCTTTTCACCGATAACTCGGGATTTCAAATATTATTCTTTTGCACCACCTAATGAGATGTCGAGACCTAGTGATAATCCGTAGGTGAATTTATCATAAGTTTCGTTATAATTTATACCTGAATAACTTTTAGCAACAGTTTGGTCAGTATAAACTGTATAATAACCACCTGCCTGAAGAGTAAATGTTTTGCTGATGTTCCATGCAAAACCATAACCAAAAGTATTAGTTGTTAAACTATAACTAAGGTCACTCTGATAGTTTTCATTAACACCGGTATTTGCTAAAAGGTAACCACCACTAAGCATAAATTTTGGTGATACAGCCCACTCAAGGCCAATTGCATATTCGGTAAAATTCTTATCAATTAGTTCATTACCATTATCATCTTTTGCCCAGCCGGCACCTTTATCAAAATAATTATGGTATCCTAGCTGTAAAGTTAAAGGCTCAATAAATTGCCATCTTGCTCCAATAGAAAGGAATGCAGGAATATCCGCATTTATTTTTTCTCCGTCGGGGAACATGGTAATATCTGATCCGTCAGCAGGATTTATACCAGTAATGAAATCCTTGGCAGTTTTGTTGGTAAGGTCCATTTTTGTTTTGAACTCATACTTAACTCCAAAGTTTAGTTTGTCTTCCATAAAAGAGAAGTTGGCTCCTAAAATAGGTGTGATACCACTTCCTGTTTGCTCAACGTCAGCTTCCTGATCTT
>JBFFLX010000343.1:0-2320 GCA_041554435.1 Bacteroidales bacterium | reverse complement strand
GCTAATTGACTGACTAAGTCGATTATCTAATGAGAAATGTTTTCTTTTCCCTTCGAAGTTGACCGATTTTAATCTGGGTTTATTTAAAGGTAAATTTAGCAAGTGATTTATTGGAGGCAATTCATTTTTCCACCATTGCAACATCATTTTTGCTTCGCCATTTTTCAACCATTCATTGTGTTCCTGGGCAAATGGTCCATATTGTTTTGCAGGAGGCAAATTTAATAAATCACTATCCGATACATTTCCATTATACAATTCTTCCAGCTCTTTAAAGAAAATCTCTTTTGATCGCAGATCAATAATAATATGATGGAAAACAAATGAAATATAGCAAGAATTAGAAAATTCAAATACCTTAATTCTAAAAAGAGGAGCTTTTGATAAGTCAAAGGGCTGATGTATTTCTTGTACTATTTCAGAAGGTAACTGACCGTTTACACATCTTGTCGGATTCTGCTCAAATAAAACTTTATACTGAAAATCTTTATCTTCATTAAAACGCATCATTACATGTCCATCCTCAAGTGAATAGTCGGATAATAGTACATCATATTTCTTGATAAGGACGTTAACCGCTTTTTCCAGTTTATCAATATCGGGCAATGCGTTCAACTTAAATACTACGGGAATATTATACGCAGTATTATTCCCGGATATTTTGTTTAAAATCCAAAACTGTTCCTGAAATTTTGTTGCGAATTGATTTCTCATCTTCTAAACTTAATACGCTGGTTATTCTAATATTTTTACTTCACCGCCTCAACAGTCAGTGCTACATGATTTGGTTTCTTTTCAAAATAGTAGTTGTTTCTAAAAATACGTGCTGAACTTTGATTCGGACCAGCAATATATACGTCTTTGAATCCAGCATCCATTAACGCCTTTATCAATTTATTGGAATTCCACCAATTAATATGGTTATACCTAAAATCTTTTTGGAGTTCAATCCTACAACGCGAAGTACAATAATCTAATGCATCTTCGATTGCTGAGGATTGCAACACATCTTGAAACTCTTCGTCATTAATTTTTTTGGGATTGTCTGCAATGTGTAAAGTTGATGCACTTGCAGCAAAATGTGAAATAAGTACTTGTTCCAGAGAGGCCTGATTCATTGGAGTATTTAATCCGTGTTTTATTGGATCAACACTGTACCAATCTGCCCAAAAGAAATAAGCTCTGTCATTATTCTTATAAGCACGTAAATCCAATTCAATATTTGGAACAACGATTCGTATTATTCCCTTATTTTTTAAAACCCGAAAACTTTCTTTGAAAAAAAAATCAGCTGCTTCATTTGTTACATGCTCTAATGAATACTGCGACAATATTATCTCTGCTGAATTATCTTCAATCGGTAATCTTTGTTTATGCAGCATATCATAGGGCATCACCTCAGGAATATTGCTGTCTCCGAATTTCATGCGTGAGATACCTTCAATATCAAGATTTGTCCAATATGGATGTTCAATAGAAATATCCGGATGTCCTCCGGCACCTACATTATAAAACCGGCGATTAACAATACTATCTTCTGCATATTCTTCATGATATATATTTCTATCGTCAGAAAAATTTTTTATACTTATTTCTTTCCCATACTTTCTTAATGACCGTTTTGTATATTGCTTTATAAAAAATATCAATTTTTTCATTTCAATAATTTATTAATCCAACCGAGATTTATCAATTTTTAATTCATCCATTGCGTGTTTTATTTAATTTTTCGAGCATTTAAACAATCTTTTAAAGCTTGTTTATAACTTATTAAACAACGAGAAGCTACACCATCAATATCTAGTGATTTTTACGATCTCATTGTTGCAATTCTATTTAGAATCTTAATTTATAATTTTATTCAAAGTAGTAAAAGCATAATAAATGGGAAATTACATGTCATGATAATTCAATGCAATGAAGCATGTAATTGCATCTTTTTGATTGATTTACTACAGCTTTTATTTGTATAATATCATTAATGATTAAATTTTTCTACATCATATTGTCCTGCAAATATTGGAATAGTTCCATCGATATGACCGGAGTCGTCCAGTAATTTTCTGCGAAAAGTTTCATTGGTAATTCCTTTATGGTGGCAAACACCTAAAATTCCCATATTTTCCCGACTTCCAACTTGAGCACGGAGTTTCACTTTTGGAATAAAATCAAGGATATCTGAATCAACCAGAAATGAGTTCAGTATTTTTTTAGGATCTTCTGATGTTAAAACAGACTCCGGAATTGAGTTATATAAATCGTAAAGAGCAGCAAATGGCTGAATACATTTTAAACCATATTCTTTAAAGACTGATATTTC
>JBFFLX010000342.1:0-2338 GCA_041554435.1 Bacteroidales bacterium | reverse complement strand
TAGTGGTAAATTCTTAATTTTAAATAATCTCATGATGAATTATTTTTTTTCTTTAAAATGGCTGGTAACGATTGTGTATCCGCCATAATGGCGTATACATCCCTATTACAAATAATCCAAAACAAAAACCCTCCACAAGAAATGTAAATTGATTTTTACGGGCTATCATCATTTTCATTTATTTGAGTTTTATTATTTCCCCCAAATGTATAAAATATTTTATACATATCTCAAAATAAGATCCTTATTTAAAGTATTTCTGAATTGGATAATTTAGGTTAAAATGCCTTTATTTAGAGGTTAAAACAAGGGTTAAGCCTGAAACAAAAAATAGTACAACAACAAGTTGGTAAACGAACTTACAACATCCTGACCTTCAAATGCTTTTAGCAATAGAGTATCAGCAAAATAAGTTGATACCCATGTTTTTTGCATTCCAAAGATAAATTTTTTAAGTATTATTATAATCTTAAATACGTCCTTGTTTAGGTTATTTTCATATTTGCTTATTAATAAATCTTAAACTTGCCATGAACTTTTTGCTGTAGAAAAATTTCTTATATTGTGACAAATTAAAATTTTAAGACTTATGAAAAAAATAATTGGAATTATACTAATTGTTGCAGGTTCATATTTTGCATACCAGGGATACGAAACCAAACAAACATTTGCTGCAAAAGTTGAAAGAGAAACAACGGCAGTTTTAAGAGACATAACTAATAACGAAACTGATTATGAGAGTGATACCAATTTAAGAGCCAATTTGGAATTATTTGGAGGTGCGGCAATGGCATTGGTTGGGTTTGTTGTTTTAATAACAGGATTCACTAATAAAAAATAGTTAAATCTCTGGTTTAAATTAATCAAAGTTTAAATATCATTGATTTAGAATTCTCCTTAAATTTATAGGCCCCCTCTTGCCAATGGCAAGAGGGGGCCGCTAATATTATTATGATAAATTCTTCTCTTATTGAGGCACTACATATATGTTTCCATCATTTCTATAGCCGGGCAAATCCATATACCAATCAGGAAAATCTGAACCTGCAGACTGGGACCATGCGGCAAATTTCAGGTGTGCCGACAAAATATCAACTTGCTCAACAGGATAATTGAAATTAACAGCTGTTTCTATAGCCCATGTAAGGCCAGAAGCAGAACGATAATACTTTCCTTCTGATGGAACTGAGGCATCAGCCTCTGTATTGAAGTAATCAACATCAACAAAATCAGTTGGAGGCTGATTTTTAAGATGAATTTCATGTCCCCTATCCTGACTAATAAATATAAATGGATTATAAGGAGGCGTTCCAATAGAAGCCTGCGGAGTACTAAAATGCGTAGTTATAGTACTTACAGTTGTTTGCACATATTTGCCACCCGGAATAGTATTTGCCATACCACCATCCATTATAGTATTTATGTTGTCGATTGGAATAATTACTGTACTATTTGTATGACCAGCCTCATAACCTGCAGGATCAAGAACCACAGAATTACCAAATTTCAGGCAACCTGTTACGCTTTCAACTGAAGATGGTAAAGCATCGAAAACAAGTCCAAAACCGTTTTCCAATGAAGCACCATCAGCCATTATTTGATATTTAAGAATTATATCAACCACTTCATTTTGAGCATTAGTAACCTTTTTAAAGTTAAGGTTTGCCACAAAATCATTATAATCATAGTCGCCAAAGCCGGGCCACAGATCTTCAAATGCCACACTTACAAATTCTACTGCATCAGGATAATATGAATTAAATGCCCTTTCAGGATCACTAGGATAAGCATCCAGATTATCAGAAATTCCATCTCCATCGCTATCTATAAGTCCACCTAATCCTATAGTTAAAACAAGTGTTTTATTGTCTGTGCCAGCATCATTAGTTGCTGTAAGAGGAATATTATAAACGCCAGCCTCATTGGGTATACCACTAATAACACTTCCACTAATACTTAGTCCGTCGGGTAAATTACTTGCTCCGAAAGTGATAGTTTGCGAACCAGTAGCAGTAATGCTATAACTGTAAGGAAAACCTTCCATACCATCGCCAAATAAAGGGCTACTTATTACCGGTGCCTCCATACCTAAAGCAATTGAAATTACAAGTGTTTGAACATCTGTACCATAACTATTTGTTGCCTGAAGTGTTACATTAAAATCACCACTAAAGGTTGGTGTACCATTTATTGTATGATCGTTTGGGTTATAAGTTAATCCATCGGGCAGATTAGATGCAGAATAGGTAATATCAGGGGAGCCTTCTGCCGTTAAGGTATAAGTAACAAACTGATCTCCTGCTGTACCTGAGGCTGTCAGAGGACTGCTTATAGATGG
>JBFFLX010000341.1:0-2341 GCA_041554435.1 Bacteroidales bacterium | reverse complement strand
GGTAAGTTGGTTGCCAATGATGCAAACAGCAAGGATACCACAACTCTAACACCATTAGAAAAATTTAAATTTATCGATTTAGATAGTGGGCAAGAAATCAAGTTTCAATTGGAAGGCGATAAAACTGGTCTTTCGTGGAATAATCAGTATCAGTTCTACAAAATTTAAGATAGTGCTGATATTATCAAAAGATGTAAAAGAAGAAATAACCTATGAACAAATCAAAAACCATAGATTTCATCGAAGCTCAGATTAAACAGTTTATCGAATCCAGGCGACCACCAATTGAAATAAGGACCCAACTCGACTTTGGTTATACGTATGCCAACAACACATTAGAAATCTTTGAAATCAGCCCCGATGGGATAATGAAAAGGAAAAGATTCAAACACCTTTGGTTAAAGCCAGGTTTATAAAATCATCAAAAATATGGAAGCTCTATTGGATGAGAGCCTCTGGGAAATGGGAATTTTATGAACCTAATTCCGAAGTAAAAAGTACTGAAGAAATGTTGAAAATAATAGGAGAAGATAAGTATGGTTGTTTTTGGGGTTGATTAATTTGTAAAGTTTGAATTCGATATTATAATCTTCTGTATCGGATAAAATAGAATCTACTCCATTTTCGTTTTTCAAAATGTAATTAAAGATAAACTTTGGTTCAACACAGATAATATTTGAACCTTTTCGTAGTGCAGCCGTAAACGAAACAATCTTATTTCATCTATCTGTTATAATATTCAACATTTTACAGATGCTTGTAGGATAAGATGTATGTATACACCCACGTAGGCAACAATAAACAAACCACCAAGCTAAATATATAATTATGAATACGATAAAAACAGAACGCTTACATGCGCTTGATTCATTAAGAGCCATTATGATGATGCTTGGATTGGTAATGCACTCAGGAATTACTTATGCAACTGAAGGCCTTGAAGGTGGTATTTGGCCTCTAAAAGACCCCTTGAACACTACTGAAGCATTGACCTTTCTTACCTATTTTATCCATTATTTTAGAATGCCTATTTTCTTTATGATGTCAGGTTTCTTTGGCGCCTTGTTATTTTACGAGAGAACGGTGCTTAAAATGATTAATAATAGAATTAAACGAATCGTATATCCGTTTTTGCTTTTTTTAATCTTATTGTACCCAATCGTTGGTTTTTCTGTAATCTATACTGGCTTGGTCTTTACAGGAGACACCAATGCATTGGCGAATGTCATTCCTTTTCTGCAGAACAGCACTGAACCCAGGCAAATATCAACTGCACACCTGTGGTTTCTGAATTACCTTATTTACATTACACTAACCACGGTAATCATTGCGATTTTGCTTAAAAAATCACCAGCTGTGACTCGTTACATAACCCGAAATTTTAGAATAATTTTTAAAAATCCAATACTCCGCATAATCACATTTTCCTTAGTCACGATTTTATTACTCCATACATTAAACATTAGTTGGGTCGGTACAGCTTCTCCTTTAGTCCCAAATATTGAAAACTATTTGTTTTATCTGCTTTTCTACCTTGTTGGATGGGTACTTTTTAAATCAAAGGATTTACTTAAAACTATGATGCGTTATGATTGGGTGAACACCTTGCTGGGACTAACGCTCTTTTCATTCCTCTTTTTTAGAGGAGAGTATTTAGGTATAAATATGCAAATAGTGTTGAACTCTCTATTGGTTTGGTTATTGATTTTTGGAATTTCGGGATTATTCATTCGATTCCTTTCCAATCATTCAAAAAGAATGCGTTATGTGTCAGATGCCTCATATTGGATTTATCTCGTGCATATTATACCTGCAGTTATTTTACCCTCTTTTCTCGTAATCTATAATATGCCCGCGATTCTTAAATTTTTAATAGTTCTTACATTCAGTACTTTTATTTCATTCATTACATATCACTATTTTGTTCGTTCAACTTTTATAGGGAAGTTCTTAAATGGAAGAAAATATCCAATAACCCGAAAGGCACTTGAACTTGACAATATAGATAAAGACGTTGTTTAAGTTGCTAAAAATGGCTATTAGTAATTGCTGGTACTCGGCTCTTCTGATAATTTTGTAGGAATTTTCGTTTTGGTGTAAACTGCATAATTATGTGATAACCTACTCAAATACACATAATCGAAACCGTTATCTTTTTAAGTTCAAATACGTTCCCAATGTGAAACTCTTAGTTCAACTTAGATAAAAGGTGAACCTTTCGTTTTACTACAAATCTGCTGAATGATTCTCTATATCTATCACAGCAATTTTCGTCCATTAGTCCTTCCTGATTCCAGTATTAATGATAACATACTTTTCCCTGCACCTGCAGGTCCATTTT
>JBFFLX010000340.1:0-2341 GCA_041554435.1 Bacteroidales bacterium | reverse complement strand
GCAGTTTATAATAAATGGTTTTGGACAACCCATGCTTACCAGTGCATTATTATTATTGCCAACAAACAGGCAATTAACCAGATAGGTAGGATTATTATAATTTATATTACCCGGTGCTCCTCCTAACGTAAGTCCTCCTCCTCCTTGAAATTCAGTGTTTTCATAATCCGGTATATTATTAATAAACTTACAATTTATAAACCTATATGAGTTTTCTTGATTTTGAAAATCTAATCCCGCAACTACTGCTGAGTTACCTCCTCTGTTGTTTTTAAAAGTTGAGTTTTTTATTACTGCATTATTACAATCAATAAAATTTGCAACAACAGTAAATCCTACAGATTCTTGTACGGTTATACTATCAAGTATAATATTTGAGTTTTCAAGGTAAAATATAAATGTTCCGGCATCTTTATGAAATTTATGCCTGCCCCTTGTCATAGTAATTTTTTTAAAAGCATAATTTGAAGTTAATATATTGCCTTTTAAAAAACGATAACTGTCTCTGCCATCCCATATTACCCCGTCCATAGTTTCTCCTTCCATAATTACATTACTTCTTACATTTAAAGGAAACTTCTCACCATTTGCAGTATCCGAATAAACTCCGTTTGCCAGATGAATAGTATTTCTGTTTAGGCTGTCTTCAACTATTTTCGAGAGTGCATAAAATATAGTTTTTAGTGGCTGATCAGGTGTTATTCCACTATTAGTATCGTTACCGGAAATAGGATTTACATACAAATCTCCATCATATGGTTCTATTTTTTGATGTAAAATATCGAATGTGAAAAAGTCATTTACCGGATATCCTTCTTCATCAACCGAACGGCAAAAAAATGTGCCAGGATTTAATACGGTGCATGTATCTAGAAATATGTCCATAGGCAAATTATCCTTTGTATTTGCAGCTATATCACAACCTGATTGTGATGAATTGCTATAAATATTACAACGGTTTTCAGAATCAAAAATTACGGTACTATTAGATGTAAATCCAAGTCCTCCTGCTCCTATATAGGCCTGATTATTAAAAATACTTGTCCCTGAAATAAAAAGGTTAGATTCTGATATTAATATTCCTCCTCCTGTTACATTACACCAATTTTTGCTTATAACACATATGTTTACTTCTATATTGCTTAATCTAACATAAATACCACCTCCATAAGTTACACTATCTTCTAAAGATTCTCTTAAATAGCCTGATCCATTTGTTAGCGTTAAGCCGTAAATAACAGCATTTTCCACTTCCTGAATTAATATACAAGTTCCGGTTTTATTACCGTCAATAATGGTGGAGTATTTATAGGATATATCTCCTGTAGTTAGTGCTAAACTTCCTAGCGTAATACTTTTTCCTAATAGGTCAACGTTTTCGTAATAGGTGCCGGGCCATATTAATACCGTGTCGTAATTATTTGCCGAGTTTACAGCATCCTGTATATGTATATAATCACCTGTGCTGTCTTGTTTTACACTTATTATTTGTGCAACAGTGCTTAAGTTAAAACTTATGTTAAGCATTATTGCTAGGAATAAACTGATTATTTGTTTCATAAATTTTCAAATATAAAATACCCGCCATAGGAATATAAATTCACTTATGGCGGGTAAATTTAATACTAATTTATAATAAGTTTATTATTTGAAATACTGTTTCCTATTTTAGTTCTTACAATATAAATACCTTTACTTAAGTTGTTTGCAAAAGGAAAGTTTATATTGTGAATTCCCTCGGTCAGTTTTTTGTTTTCTATTTCTGAAACCAATTTAGTATTTGTTTGCTCCATTGTTTTTATTTTTTTGTCTTTTTAAATTTTGCTTTGGCGTCCTTATCCATTTTTTCTGTTGCATAATGAATGATTTTTCTACCGCATTTATCTTTCCATTTTAATAGAAATTTTTCTGCTGTTTCAGGCTGTTTTTTCCAAATTTCTCTTAAAAGTGTACCCAGACCTTTTTGAACGTCTTCTTCTTTGTCTTCCATTAAATTCTCAATTACATTCAAAACAGGTTCAGGTTTATGTCCCTTTTTAATTGTTTCAACAAATGTAACAGGAACAGCCCTTCTTTTCCACTTCGACTCAGAAGTTGTCCAGCCTGTAAAGTCATGAGGCTGAATAATATCATTGAAAATAAATTCGCATAATACCAACATACATAAAACATCGGTGTTAGCCCAGTTTTGAATTCCGTTTTCCAGCCACTTTGCAAGTCTGTTAAATGTTTCAACTGAGAATTCATCTTTTTTTGAGGCGATAAACCAGGTAGCAAAACTTGCTTCTTCAAATTTACCGGTGGCAATAAGCATATCGCCAAGATTTAAATAATCAGAAAT
>JBFFLX010000339.1:0-2359 GCA_041554435.1 Bacteroidales bacterium | reverse complement strand
TACATATATAGAAATTGGTAGTTTCCTTGGATATTTTGGAATATTTGCTTTGGTAGTTGCAATTGCATTGAGCAAGTCAAATTTAATTCCCAAAAAACATCCTTATTTAATGGAGAGTTTACATGATGATCATTAATATTATTGATAGAAAATAAAATTCAATAAATACGTTTTTATCGAATAGTGAGACAAAAAAAACGATAACCTGCTAAAGTATGCAGGTTATTGTTTTTTAAACACAGTATGAATAAAATAATTTCCATATTAACAATTATGGTAATTTTGATGCCTCAACTCATCAATCTGGGAATTATTATCGATTTTAATATCAATCAGGATTATATAGCAAAAGTTCTTTGTATTAACAAGGACAAACCTGAAATGAAATGTAATGGTAAATGCCATTTAACTAAAGAACTCAAAAAGACAGAAGAACCAGCTGATAATCCTAAAACCGAGTTTGTACAAATAAGAAATGAAGTCCTCTTTTGTCAATATTTTATCAGCACAAAAAAGGATAATCTAATAGTGGAACCCAAGATAAAATATCGTTACCAAAACCCCGATTTTTATCAATCAGAGTTTGTTAGCGATATATTTCATCCCCCTAAAATAATTCTTTAAATATTTGATTTTTACGCATTTGATGGATGAAAAATTATCATCTGTTTTATAATTGTATTTAATGCATAAGATTTCGCTTTAAGACTTATTTCTATGTCTTAAAGCAGATAAATTGTGGCATGTATTTGCCGGTCTGTTTAATAAATCTAAATCATAAAGAATTAATAATGGGAAGACTATATATAATAGTGCTTCTGATATTTGCTGCTATAATCTCAGAAGCACAAACCGATACGATAAAATTGGAAGAAATTCTTATCGTATGGAAACAAAATTTAAAAAACACCAATATAGATGGCAGAACCATCGAATTGGAAAATCCACATGACGGTGGAGTAATGTTCAAAAACCAATTGGGTTTTGGCATAGAAAAAAAGGGTAACTATGGAATGGAACCCATATTAAGAGGTTTTAAGTTTGCACAGTTAAATGTTCAAATCGACGGTGGTATTCACAGTGCTAATGCCTGCCCCAACAGGATGGATCCTGCAATTTCACAAATTTCTCCTGAAGAAATTGATAAAATAGAAGTCATTAAAGGACCTTATAATGTTAGGTTCGGGCCCTCTTTTGGAGGTGTGATAAACATCGTTAGTAAACGTCCGCAAAAAGTTGATGGTAAAACAGTTTCAGGTTCTGTTGATGCCGGCTATCAGTCGAATGGAAATAATTTTTATTCAAATCTTTTTACTCAAATAGTAAAAAACAAATACGACTTTTCGGTAAGCGCATCTTATATAGATTACGGCAACTACGAAAGTGGTTCGGGTGAGGAAATTCCATCAACATTTAAAAGATGGGGCTTTACCGTAAAAGGTGGATTAAATATCAAGAATAATCAAAGGCTTCAAATTAGTTTCCGTCATAGTAAAGCCACCGACATACTTTATGCAGGCTTACCAATGGATGCTGATTTCGATAAAAGTTCAATTGCATCCGTAGATTATGGAATTTATAATATCTCCAACACTATTTCACATTTGAAATTAAAGGTTTATTCTTCTTTTGTTGATCATGAAATGTCGACCAGAAAACGTAAATCGTGGATGATGGTAGAAGGTGTTGCTCCGGTTCAGGCACAAGTTTATGGAGGCAGAGCAGAAGTTCTTGTAAAAACAGGGAAAAAGAATAATCTTTATGTGGGAACCGACTTTCGGCAGATAGCCAAGCAGGGAAACCGTGACCGTTTGGTGAAAATTAACGGATGTACAGGAGATACACTGCCTCAACCAAAAACATTTGTGGACAAAATATGGCAGGACAGCAAGAAGAATGATTTGGGAATTTTTGTGGAAAATAAATACGAAATTACCAAATCACTATTTTGGCTTGCCGCCTTCCGTGTTGACTATGTTTCTTACAATATAAAAGATCCTGAAAATGATTTTAAGGAGCAGTACAATGGTGATATCCAGCCTGATGCTATGATTTTACCAAGCGTTACAACTAATTTAAGTTGGTATTCCGATAATGGCTTTAATATTCAATGGGCTTTGGCAATGGCCAATCGCTCACCTGAAATTTCCGAAATGTTTATAAATCACCTCAGCATAGGCATGGATGCTTATGAATATCTCGGAAATCCAAATTTAAAATCAGAGACTAACTACCAAAGCGATTTGCGCTTAGAGAAAAACTGGAAAAATGTCAAAGTTTATGGAGATGTATTTTATTCTTATATCACCAACTATATAAGTGCTAAACTAGACACTGCCATTGCAAAGAAGTTTATGCC
>JBFFLX010000338.1:0-2372 GCA_041554435.1 Bacteroidales bacterium | reverse complement strand
TTTGGATAGAATTAAACCAGATAGAATAAAAGAAGCAGAAGCCGATGCTTATGCAGCTCGAATGCTATTGTCAGAAAAAGAAAGGAATGAGTTATTTCAATATTCTGATTTTGACAGAAAATTGATTATTACACTTAGCAAAAAATTTAATAAACATCCGGGAATAATTGTTGGACAGGTACAAAGAAAATATAATAATTTATATAAGAATAAGGATCTTAACAAATTAAAAGTTAAAGTTGAATTTAGTACTGAGCTTATTTGATTTTATAAAAGAACTCAATTCTCAATTCTCAAACTGATCTACTCACTTATCCCATACTTCACCATTAATCTTTTAATAGTACCCGAATCGTTTTTAATAATGCCAATTGATTTCCACTCTTTGTATTCGTTATCAGAAAGGAATTCACTGTCAATAGTTTCGGTTCCCAAAGGTGGATTTCCGCTAAGCGAAATTTTGTTTAGTTTGAAACTTACCTTGCTCAGCCTGTCGAATCTTTCTTCCAGATTCTTTATTTCTTTGTTGGCCCGGCGCTTAACAATATAATCGGGGAAATAGCCTTTTTCATAATATTTCTGCCAGTCGTAATAACTGATGTTTTCCTTTTCCCTGTCAGCCTCATGAAAGCATGTGTATTTATTTGCCGTTACCGTAAATTCGTATAAACTGTCGTAAACCTTTGTAAACCAGTTATCATACAAATCGTTCAAAGCAAAACCGTCCAGATTATCAATATTATGATTTACAATTGCAGAACCTTCTGCTAAAATGGTATAATCGATACACCAATAATAACTTTTATAGGGATATTTTTTAATTTTCACATAACTTAACTCCTTGTTTTCTATTTCTCCCATTTCCACATGGGCCTTTCTAACAATCACTTGTAAATTGGCAGTATCGACAATAATATTTGCCTGCATTTGTTTCTTAAGTTGCTCATTTTTTGTTTTCCACATATTGGCTGCATCGTTAAAGAATTCTCCAAAAGTTTGTATTTCTGAAGTATCCCTTTTCAGCCCTATGTCAGCCATTTCCTTTTCTGCAATACCGGCGTTTACTATCATTTCTTTCGACTGTTGCAGTAAATAATCTTTCTGACGTGCGTCGAGAGTATCAATATTATTTACAATTTTCAGGTATTCGTCATATCCTTTGGTGGAGACTTTTTCATCCATAATATTGGAACATGAAGAGATCAATACCCCAAGAATAAAAAATAGTACAACATTTTTCATAAAACACTGAAATTTAAATTAGTGTATAAAGTTATTGTAAAATTTTTAGTTAGGAAACAGTTTGTGGATAATATTGACTTATTTATTATTAGTATAAATTGTTTATTTTTGTTTGAGAGGACTATAAGAAAGTAAATATAAATATAACAAATTAGAATTTGGTATTTAGTTTGCTTGGTTTGTTTCTCAAGAGTAAGCTAAAGTTAAATGAAGAAACCTAAATGGTAATATGATTTTATAGGATTATTTGGAATAGGTTTTCATAAATAGCTGTTATTTATAATAAGAATTCATGAGTTGAAGATGCTTATTATTAAAACCAAAGAAATATGTAGTGATCTTTAACAAATTACATAAACTTAATTAATAAAAAATCCTCATTATGATTGAACTGGGCAAACTATTTCTTCCAAAATATCTGGATTACAAAGGCGAGAAAGGAACAATTACTTTTAGAAGGCCTGAATTTCATTCTGAAGATTACTTTAATGATTCAGAATGCTATTTAACTATTAGAACTGAAGGTTATCAAGTTTATATAGATTATTACTGTGAAGATGAGTTTTATTTAAGTGAAATTTTTGAATTACCTACTGATTATATTGAATGCGGTAATTTGGAGACAGAAAAATTTGAGGCCATTCAATCAAGGGCTTTAAAAGTATTGATAAATTATATTGATGATTCAAAGCAAGAAATGATGGAATATTTTGATCAACTTTAGAAAGTAGTCTAAAAATGAGCATGAGGATTATTTAATGAAAAATGCTGAAAAGATTGATGGCATTTATAATATGACCCCTTTTCTTCGGCAGACAGATTTACGTTTACTCGTCAAGCTTATAGTTATTCAGTTCTGCGATTATCCGTTGTGTCCACCTCATAACTGCCTTGCCTGTCGGCGGGTGCGTTCCAATCCATTTCGTTCCTGTCCCACATAATAAATGTCAGACTCTTTTGAGTACAATATGTAAACGTAATAGGTCATAATTAAATCAAAAAAGGCCAACCTAAATTAATTTGGTTGACCTTCGTTGGCTCCTCCTCTAGGACTTGAACCTAGGACACCCTGATTAACAGTCAGGTGCTCTAACCAACTGAGCTAAGGAGGAATGTTTCCTTAAAAACAG
>JBFFLX010000337.1:0-2382 GCA_041554435.1 Bacteroidales bacterium | reverse complement strand
GAACATAATGTCGATTTTCCCCAATACCCCGAAGGGGTTATACTTTTTGAAATAAAGGTTGGAAGGGTGGAAAGGTTGGAAAGGGTGAGAGGGCGACTGAGCGAGGGGGAGAAAGGGTGAAATTGAGAAAAAGTGAAACTGTGAATTGGTGAAAGGGAGAAAAGGTCGAAAAGTCAAAAAGTCGAATGCTGAAAGTTCCGATCCCTCGGAAGTCGAATGGACCGTTTCGTGATTTTAAATTTCGTTTATCTGAAACCGACTATTTGACCATTCGACTATCAGACTATTCGACCATTTGACTATTCGACTATAAAAAGATAGATGTTCAATTTATCATAAAACCTACTCGCATAATAACTTAAACAAGGCATTTTTATTTAAAATGTTTACAAATTAATAATAATTATTTATATTTATCCATAAATTCTGAGGAGTGTATCAATTTAGAAGCAGAAAATTAAATCAAAGTATCGCAAAAATATCGCTGATCAAAAATTAAACTTATGAAACATATTTATTTATTAGGGCTAGTACTATTTTTATTTAGTTGTAGTGCTCAAAAGGAAATTTATCAGGATAATCCTCATATAATATACTTTGGTACTTCGGGTGGATTTACAAATATAAATACAACTTATAAACTAATGTCGGATGGTAAACTGTGGAAAATCAGGGAAGCAACTAATGATTCATCACTGATGAAACAGATAAAAAAGTCGGCTACAAAAAAACTTTTTAAAAATGCTTATGCCCTGGGACTGGATACTTTAGATTATGACAAACCCGGAAATATGAGTAAATTCATTATTTTCAAAAGCAAGAAATTCAACAACAAAATATTTTGGGAGGGTAAAAATGAAACTTTCAACAACTACTATGAAAGCCTTCTTCTGTTAACTAAAGAAAATTAGTACTAAGAAAGGTAACTAATCATAAGATATTGAATATAAATTATATACATAGTAATATGAAAAAAATCTACTTAATTTTTCTAGCTGCAATATTTGTACTGTCGGGCAATATTGCCATTTCGCAAACTACTAACAACCCTTTTAGTGCAAAGCAAAAGAAGGTTGAAAAAAATGCTGTTCAAAAAGTTCCGGTTTCAAAAGTAGAAGCTATTAATGTTCAGCAAAGCTCATTAAATAGTTCGCAAGGCTATAATTATAAAAGCATTCCTTTTATTAAGCCTTCCGCTCTTGACGAACTGAAATTCTCCACTGTAAAATATGAAAAAAACGGTTTGCTAATGATGGCCGAATCCAGTCCAGGCCATGGAGTTAACACTGATGAAAGAAGTGAGGAAAATATTATCAACTCAGCACACCAATACTTGCAAAATATTCAGCAGGCAATGAGAATAAACAATGCCAATGATGAATTTAAAAATGTAAACATCTGGACCGATGACATAAACCAAACCCACATAAAAATGCAACAAGTTTTTAATGATGTTAAGGTTTATGGCGGACAGGTAATCCTTCACGCTAAAAGCGGAGAAATATATTTATTCAATGGTACATATTATCCAACACCCGATATTAAGGATGTAAACCCATCGCTACCAGGCAAAGATGCCGAAGAAATTGCGCTCACCGATATTGCAACTATTACTACTGTAGGTGAAGTTAAATCCTTTGGAATTACACAACTGGAATATGAAATGGCCATTAGCGAATTGGTTATTTATCATAACGACAGAGATGTTAATTCGGAAAAACTTGCCTGGCATATTACTCTGCGTCCTAACTTTTTGGAAAGATGGGAATATTTTGTCGACGCTAATACATCAGAAATTATCGATAAATACAATAGCACTTGTGCTGATGGTCCGGCCGTTGCAAATGCGACCGACCTGAACGGTGTTAACAGAACCATAAACACCTACCAGGTGGGCTCATATTATTATATGATTAACACTACCAAGCCTATGTTTAATGCTGCTCAGAGTAGTTTTCCTGATAATCCGGTCGGAGCAATTTTAACACTTGATGCCAATAATACCAATCTGGAAAATCTAAGTGTAAACCATGTTACTTCCAGCAATAACAGCTGGGGCGAAGCAAGTTCTGTTTCGGCACATTATAATGGTGGTATTACTTATGATTATTATTTAAATACCCATGGGAGAAACTCCATTAACGGAGAAGGGGGAACAATAATTTCTGTGGTAAACACAACAGATGAAAATGGTAATAATATGGCTAATGCATTTTGGACCGGACAAGCCATGTTTTATGGTAATGGGGGAGGAATATTTCTTCCATTGGCAGGAGGATTAGATGTTGCGGCACATGAAATGACACATGGAGTAGTACAAAATACTGCCGGCCTTGAGTATAAGAATGAGTCGGGGGCCATTAATGAGGCCATGGCTGACAT
>JBFFLX010000336.1:0-2384 GCA_041554435.1 Bacteroidales bacterium | reverse complement strand
TAACTCGCAACTTGCAATACTTAACCAAGCCTTCATTTCATTACTGCCTTCAAAATAATTACGGCAGCCAAGTCGGCTGGCAAGCTCGCAACAAATAAAAGTTCATCGAGATCCTGGTGTAGGGGCTTTCAGTTGTTGATTAATTAGAATAAAAAATTAACACTAAAAGTTAATAATTTTGTCATACAATAAACATCAATCCTCTGATCTTTTGATCTTCTAATCCTTATTAATTAAATTTTATACACATAAATAACTAATAATAAGGCGTTTGTAATTTCGTTCGGCTGTTAAAACAATAATTTAAAATATCTCTCGTTATAATTTGGATTTTAAAAATATATCAATTTGCCTATGACAAATTTTTTTACTCCAAACGAATTTCAGGATCTTAAAAAACAAAAAACGCCGCAAAAAGTATCGAGCGTATCAAAACTAAAACCAAGTGCTTACAGCATGAAAGTGATTTTAGGTTACAATGCAGCTCTACAGGTTTTAAAATCAAAAAGCCACGGCAATATAGGAATCCTGATAAATTAAGGGAGATTGTAAACTTACCCCTTAAGAAACATAACCGTCAAGTCGCAGGCTAGGCGGTTTTTTTTTATTTTTGTTGTTTTATAAAGCCTATGTATCGTTACTTTATTAAACTTGCATATAATGGTTGTGATTATCATGGCTGGCAGATGCAGGATAATGCTCACAGTGTTCAGGCTGAATTAACCGAAAAGTTGAAGTTAATGCTTAAGCAGGATCTGCATATAGTTGGTTGCGGCAGAACTGATACAGGAGTGCATGCAAAAGTTTTTTATGCGCATTTCGATATAAATTCAGAAATTAAGGGAATAGAAGATTTTATTTATAAACTTAATTCCTTTTTACCCGGATCGATTGCAATATACGATTTGTATTTGGTTGATAATGAAATGCATACGCGCTTTAGCGCGAAAAGCAGAACATATAAATATTATATTTCCACAAAGAAAAATCCTTTTAAAGAAAATTTCTCGTATCAGTACTATCCAAAACTGGATATGGAAATTATGAATAAGGCTGCTCAACTGTTGCTGAAGTATACTGACTTCACCTCATTTTCGAAATTGCACACTCAAACGGCTACCAACAATTGCATTATTTCTCATGCAAAATGGGAAGAAACTGATGATATGCTGGTTTTTACCATTACGGCCGACAGGTTTTTAAGAAATATGGTAAGGGCCATAGTGGGCACTTTAATTGAAATAGGAAAAGGAAAGATGAGTGTGGATGAGTTTAAAAAAGTTATAGAATCGAAAGACAGGGGAGAGGCCGGTTTTTCGGTACCTGCTAAAGCTTTGTTTTTGCATAATGTAATTTACTAATATAAAAGCAATTAACATGGAACTGATAATTGAAAATGGCATAGGTTTTTTATATTTCAACAGACCTGAAATTTATAATCCTCTGGATTTGAAGACGGCCAGGGAATTGTATTCGAACCTAAGGAAGTTGTCGGTTGATAAGAATGTAAAAGCGGTAATTATAAGTGGGAGAGGCAAAGCCTTTTGTGCCGGCGGCGACATAAGGGCAGTATTAAAACATAAAGATGGTCCTGCTGCGGCTTTTCATGAAATGGCCATAAATGTGCAGCCTTGTATTATGGAAATGCGAAATATGCAAAAACCTATTATTGCTGCTATAAATGGTGTTGCAGCAGGGGGCGGATTTTCAATAAGTCTGGCAGCCGATTTCAGAATTATTGATCCAAAGGCAGTCATGAAACTTGGCTTTACTTCCAATGCCCTGAGTGTTGATGCAGCAGGAACTTTTAATCTGCCACGGATAGTTGGCAATGCTAAAGCCCTTGAAATAGCCACTTTTGATGAACCCATAAATGCTGAGGAAGCACTTCGAATCGGCCTTGTTAATAAAATCTCTGAAGAAGGAAAAGTTGTGGAGTTTGCCAGGGATTATGCAATGAAGATTTGTGAGAAATCACTGCATACCTTTAGTTGGTCGAAACGACTGATAAACAGTTCGTTTGAAAGTACTATTGAAACCCAGATGGAAAAAGAACATCAGGCTTTGGTAAGTTGTGTTTCGCATCCCGATGGAATGGAAGGGATTACGGCTTTTGTGGAGAAGAGGAAAGCGAGGTTTAATGGTGAAGAGTGAATAGTTGATAATTGACAATTGATAATTGAAAATGGTCATTGCTTAGCTGCCGGCATGAAATGAAAGCATGGTTGCGGGTTTGAAGGATTAGAAGATGAATGGATCAGAAGATTAATGGATTAGAGGATTAGAGGATTAGAAGATTAATGGATTAGAGGATTAGAGGATTAAAAGAGTAAACCCATTATTTGCTCTCTTTGTCTTATTCGTTAGTGGTTAAATACCTAGAC
>JBFFLX010000335.1:0-2417 GCA_041554435.1 Bacteroidales bacterium | reverse complement strand
TCTCCTGCTCCCAAAGCAGGCGCCTTAACCGGACTGGGCCATACCCCGTATTTGTATGGTTTCTCCTGTTCCTGCAGTTTTCCCGACTCTAAAGTCGGGACGCCTTAACCGGACTGGGCCATACCCCGTATTTGTATGGTTTCTCCTGTTCCTGCGGTTTTCCCGACTCTAAAGTCGGGACGCCTTAACCGGATGGGATCATACTCCCTTTTTGTATGGTTTCTCCTGTTCCTGCGGTCTTCCCGACTCTAAAGTCGGGACGCCTTAACCGGCACGGGCCATACCCCGTTTTGAGGGTGCAAATGTAATAAAATTTTGAAATGAAAAAGAAATTTGAGAGTTTTTTAAACTTTTTTTGCGACCTTATTAATTAGCAGGGTTAACTCGCTGGACTTGAATGGTTTACTTATGTAGTCGGTGAAGCCTGACTTCATGAAATTCTCCTTGTCGCCCTTTAATGTATTAGCAGTCATCGCAATAATGGGTGTTTTATGTGTAAAGCCCGAATCTAATTCGTAAGCCCTTATTTTTCTGGTAGCCTCCAAACCATCCATTGTCGGCATCTGTATGTCCATGAAAACAATATGGTAATCATTATCCTTAAACATTTCTAAAGCCTCTTTACCGTCGTTGGCAATATCAACCTCTATTCCTAACTTTTCAAGATTAAATGTAGCTACCCTCTGGTTTATCGCATTGTCTTCTGCAACTAAAACTTTTAACTTATCAAGGGTTACGTCATCCTTCTGATTTGTAAACCCTGTCCTCAGGGATTCTTCATCAGTAATAAATAATTTTGCTGTAAACCAAAAGGTGGAGCCTTTGCCTTCTTCGCTATCAACGCCTATATCACCATTCATCATTTTACTTAGACTTTTGGAAATGGCAAGTCCCAGGCCAGTGCCTCCATATTTCCTTGTTGTTGATGCGTCGGCCTGCGAAAAAGATTTGAAAAGTTTCGACTTTCCTTCCTTTGATATCCCAATACCTGTATCCCTTACAGAAAATTTTACTTCCGCAATATTGTCCTTTATATTAAGGAGTTCGCTTTCAATTGTAATTCCACCTTCAGTTGTAAATTTTACTGCATTGTTTACAAGGTTTATCAAGATTTGCTTGATACGTAAAGGATCCCCAATTAAATAGTAAGGAATTGACTCATCGCAGTTTAAGTTTAAGTAGAGATGTTTTTCCTCGGCTTTAAAAGCCAATAATTTAACAACCTCTTCCAAACAATCGGACAGGTTAAATGTTACATTTTCAAATTCTATTTGTCCGGCTTCAACTTTAGAGAAGTCGAGGATATCGTTAATAACAGAAAGTAAATTCTCGGAAGAAATTTCAACTATCTCGAGATATTCCTTTTGGTCTTCGTTTAAAGGAGTGCTTTTTAAGGCTTCAACCATGCCGATCACACCGTTCATAGGTGTTCTTATTTCATGCGACATATTGGCAAGAAACATGGATTTTGCATTTGTCGCCATTTCTGCATCTTCCTTTGCCTTACGTAACTGATTTTGAATCTTTTTAAGATCAATATGAACCTTTACCCTTGCTATCAACTCTTCTTCTACAAAAGGTTTCCTCACATAATCAACAGCACCGGCATTAAAACCCTCTATAATACTTTTGTTTTCAGTTAAGGAAGTAAGAAAGATGATGGGAACATCGGCAGTCTGAGGCATTTCTTTTAGCTTACGGCACACCTCAAAGCCGGAAATGTCAGGCATTACAACATCGAGTAATATCAAATCAAGTTTCTGTGCCTTTGCTTTTTTTATTGCACTTACACCATTTTCGGCAGTTGCCACCTGATAATTCTCCTTGTTAACAAGGATCTGTTTCATGTGTAATAAACTCGATTTTGAATCGTCAACTATTAAAACTCTTGGTGCTTCTTCCTTCTTCATAATCTTCTTCACAGAGATTTTCAAATATATATAATATTATTTTACAGAGAAATCTTTTATTCTTTCAATGATTTCCTTTATGGATAAGGAATAGTCGGCTGCTCCCGACATAAAAGCCTCTCTTGGCATACCATAAATAATACTGGTTTCCTCATTTTGAGCAATAGTAATGGCCCCATTTTCTTTTAATTTCATCATCGATTTGGTACCATCGTTACCCATTCCTGAAAGTATTATTGCCATAATGTTTATCCCACTTATGTGCGATGCTGATTCAAACAAAACATCAACTGAAGGTTTATGTCTGTTCAACTTTTCACTATCATCAAGAACTAAAAATAATTCTGTAGACTTTTTTCTTACCAAAAGATGCATATTTCCCGGAGCGATAAAAGCTGTACCATAATTCAAATTATCTCCAGTTTTTGCCTCACTAACTTCCAATAAACTGTTTTTGTCCAGCCTCTCGGCATACGACTTTGTGAAATTTTCAGGCATATGCTGAAC
>JBFFLX010000334.1:0-2460 GCA_041554435.1 Bacteroidales bacterium | reverse complement strand
TGTTGCAAATGAAGAAATCCATTTTAAGGCTTGAGGTAGAGAAAAATTAGAGACTTTCTATTCTGAATGGTATATTGTGCCACCTAAGAGGAGAAAGTGGAAATGCCGATGGTGGCACACCCCTTAGAATGGAAATCTACTGATAAAATAATATTGAACATTTCTAACAAAGGCAGCTTTTAATCTTGACTTTGTTCTTTTGGTCAAAGGTTAACTTGCGAAAATTCATTAAGAACACTAACATCGATTCTGAGGATTGACGTGTAGGTGAAGGAAAAATTTTCTTTTCTGGCTAGTAGTTTGTATTACCCTGAGGAGAACATGCTGAATGTTGGGGGTACGTATATGCTTAGAATGGGAATTGGAGCAATAAGTGACATCACTTTCAACAAATTGTAAGAAATAAACAAAAACCAGCCCACAACGTTATCACCATCCTATTCTTCGTAGTTAGCAGGTGGGGGTATGTACAAGCTTTTTACTGATTAAAAATATTAGATATGATCACCAATGCGTTATAAACTGACCAAATTCTTAAAATCTTTAAGGAATAGTAGACAGAAAACATACTTTATCTTACTTCAACCTTTTCTTCAACTTTTTTTCTTATCTGATTATAGAGATTTACATCATTTCTCTTAGCTTCCTTAAAAGTATCTTCCCACAATAGTTTTTCTTCAGGATTGAGTCTTATTAATTTCACCTTAATACAAATAGTGTCACCAACCTCTAATAATTCAGATTCAAGTACTGCATCAACCTTTAGCTGATATGCCATTTTATTTGCTGTCAAGTCAGTATCTTGGTATTCACTTGACGTAGTTCTACTCATAACTTTTAAATTTGTTATTTGACCTAATTCATGTATTAACCTATTATGTATTCCCATAATTGAATATTTCATATTTTTTTCTACAGTAAGATTATGAGGTGTGAGAACAACAATTGACTCAATAGGTTTTTCTTTATTCTGACACGAATAACAAGTAATTAAGGCTACTACAGTTATTACATAAAAAACTGTTTTCATGTCAATTGATTTTTATTAAAGATTATGCAAATTACTAATAAAACTGCACATTATAAGTCATTTAACAAAGATTAACCACCCCCTTTAGAGAGAGATTTCGTTTCAATTTATAAACCAATGATACTTACTCATCCCGATTTCTTCATGCAAACCATTTACAAACTGCTGATATCTAACAATTCTTATAATCTTGAAGTAAAATAAAACCAGCCCACAACGTTATCACCATCCTATTCTACATAGTTAGCAGGTAGTTGTGGGTATGTACAAGCTTTTTACTGGTTGTGTTTGTTTATTGCAAAGTATTTGAGGAAAAATAATAACTTGACAAAACATTTTACTGGATGCAAGAACCTTGCTTATAGTGTCCAGATTGTAATGCATTATTTGTTATCTCATATTATTTATTGAAAATATATTTTATTCCTGCAGCATAAGAGATTGGATATGTATTTTCGTAATCACTATTCGTGTATTCAATAGATTCAAACTGTAACCAAGAATATTGGGCTTCTTTAATCAGCTGAATTAGTTTGGTGCATTTCACACGATCATTACTTGTTGAAAATGAAAAATGCAGTTTTTTCTCCATTTTATTTTTCGGAATATTATTTTTTTCAATTAAGTCTATAACAGCTGATGCGTATTTGGGAGATGGGTCTGTAACAATAAAATTATCAAATACAGAGTTTTCTGGATTTTCTACGAAAAGAGCCATAAGTACTATTCCTGATTCACTTCCTTTCCCAATTAGTGTTCTGGTCGCATTGTCAGTGTAATTATTATCAACATATGATGCCATATTTTTAAAAAGTTCATATTGTTCCTGAAATGTTTCTGGTTCTGCATCAATATCTGGAATGTTTTCTAAACTTACAACAAGAGCATCAAAACCATGTAATTTTTGCACACCATCAATTGCTTTTTCAAACTCGTCAGTAGCAAGTTTAAAATGTTGTTCTGTAAAATCTATTAAATAGATAGCAGGCAGATTTTTATTGGTTTCATATATGGTTGGTAAAAATACTTTTCCTTTATAAGTTGATCCATTGGATGAAAATGTAAAAGTCTCTATTCTTGGTGAGGATTCGTTTTTAACATCGCTTACTTTTGAAAATGAAAGAACTCCAAATATCAATACTAGAACTCCAGAATTAAATGTCATTTTTGTTATCATGATCTCGTTTATTCAACTTGGTAAAAAATACTTTATTAATACATTTAAGACAAAAAGGTACAATATTATTCATAAAGAAGCAAACCACCCCAAAATGAGGTGGTTAAATCTTAGCTCACAAACCAATGATGTTTATTTAACCCAATGGCATCATTCAGTCCGCCAACAAACTGCTGACAACCTACATTTCTATCCAGAAAGTTATCAATGTAACTCATCTTATTAGCTCCTGTAAACAGATTATACAACTTCC
>JBFFLX010000333.1:0-2482 GCA_041554435.1 Bacteroidales bacterium | reverse complement strand
CCTGTAAATAGATGAGGTAAAGCCTGTTAAGCCAACCAAATCGGCTTCTTTATATTTGAATAAATCATAGTTCTCATCAATAATTTCAACCTCCCAATTATCGGGAGTAAGTGATGATATTATTCCATAAGCCAAAGGTGGGAACCTTGTTATTTCACTGTTTAAGAAGCCCTTACGGAACTGCGAAACCGGATTTATTAAAAGAAGTTTTAATTTACTCATGCACCAAATAAATTATGATTAACAGGAATTGATTTTATTATGTCATCAGGATTGAAATAACTTACGCCTTCAAATATTGTATTTGCATAACTTGTATTCGTTATTAATGACCACATTGCTGTCGATGTATCTTTTGTTTCTTTGAGAGTCATTATAAATTTTGATACTATTTCATTTTTACTATATAACTTACCCCAAACATCGTTCAGAGTTTCATTAAGTTCTTCATGAGACATTTTAGCAGGATGTATTACATTTTCGAAGAACCTCATTTTCTGCCAATCCTCAGGAAAATCATTATATTTAATTCTACCAGTTTCTTGAAACTTTTTATAGGTATTAGTTCCTGGAAAAGGAGTCAAAACAGTAGTTTGATAAGCATCAACGTATGAATTTCGGATATATTCGCCACGTGCATGCAAATCTTCAATTGAATCAGTATCCATTCCGAAGATAAATGTTCCCAGTACGGCAATCCCGTATCTATGTAATTTACGAAAAACCTTGTTATAATTTGTAACACCTACTTTGGCATTTAATTTTTTATTAGTCTCTTGAAGCCCTTCAATCTTTTCGGATTCGATTCCAACTAATACCATTTTACAATTAGTATCCTTTAGTAGTTGTAAAAGTTCATCGTCATCACCAATATTTATGGAAGCTTGGGTAAACCATTCACGTGTATGACCTCTTACTTTCATTAATCTTAGTAAGTCTTTTGTTCTTTTTAAGGACTCACGACTATAGCCTATAAGGTTATCATCACAAAGGAAGAGAAATCTACCTGGTGCACTCTCAATCTCCATCAAAACATCCTCAATCGGTCTTTGTCGATAAACAGTTCCATTAAATGCGTGAACAGAGCAAAAGTCACATTTCCATGGACAACCACGGGTAGTTTGAACACTTGAAAGTTGATATTTAGAGTTAAATAGGTCGTGACGTGCCGCTGGTATTTGATCAGCTTTCAATCGGGGCCCTTCATAAGTTTTCAAAAGTCTTCCTTCTTCAAAATCTTTTATCACCTGCGGCCATATACTTTCTGATTCCCCTTTTACTACTACATCAACGTACTTAAGAGCTTCAGCCCACATCATCGTTGCATGAATTCCTCCCATAACAGTTGGTATTCCGGCTTCCTTATAAATCTGTGCTATTTGATAAGCACGATAAGCATTGGAAGTAAAACCAGTAAACCCCACAAAATCAGCATGCTTAAACTCAAAATCATCAAAATTTTCATCCAATATCTCAACTTCCCAATCATCAGGAGTTATGGCAGCAATTATACCCAATCCTAATGGTGGAAAGTTAGAAAATTCATATTTCAACAACCCTGTCTTAAAATAACTTCTCGGATTGATTAGCAAAAGTTTCTTCATTATTTTATTATGTTTTTGTTATGAATTAAACCGATTATCGCAATCCGATCAATCATCATTTAATTTCAATTAGTTTAATTTCCTTTAAACATCTGTTTATAAGGTCCGATAATAGATTCGATATCCATTTTTTCCATATCAAACTTTTCATTCATCATATTATGATATGAAATGTTTGTTGCTATTGACCAGCCGGAAGAAGTTGAGTCTCTGGTGGTTTTCAAAGTTTTAATAAACTTGGTAGTAATAGACTTTTTACTATATATATCTGCCCAAATTTCCTTCACAATTTCAGCTAATCTATCTGATGACATATTAGCAGGTTTAAATGTTACGTCAACTACATTATAATATTCCCAGTCTTTTGGATAATTAGATAACAAAATCCTACCCTCCTTTTCCAAACGTTTATATGTTTGAGTTCCAGGGCCGGGAGTAAGGATACCTGTTTGATAACAATCGATATCAAAACTTTTTATATAATCCCTTCTGTTATACAAATCCTCTTCTTCATCGGTGTCGAGACCAAAAATAAAAGAGCCTAAGACCGCTATTCCGGCTTTACGTATTTTCCCAAAAGCTCTGTTATAATTCTCCGGACCAAACTTTTTATTCAGCCTTTTATTAGTGCTTTCCAAACCGGCATTGGTTTCCGCCTCTATCCCAATAAAAATTAATCGGCAACCACTTTTATAGGCCAACTCAATAAGTTCTTCATCTTCTGCAATTTGGTAAGCCCTGTAAATAGATGAGGTAAAGCCTGTTAAGCCAACCAAATCGGCTTCTTTATATTTGAATAAATCATAGTTCTCATCAATAATTTCAACCTCCCAATTATCGGGAGTAAGTGATGATATTATTCCATAAGCCAAAGGTGG
>JBFFLX010000332.1:0-2491 GCA_041554435.1 Bacteroidales bacterium | reverse complement strand
GGATTATTCCTATGGTTACTGAATCTACACTGTTAACCTTACCCTGAAGGGGTTATATATTATGATTAGAAGATTATGGGATCAGAGGACAAGAATATGAGAACAGGAGAAGATGAGAGGATGAGAGGATGAGAGGATGAGAGGATGAGAAGGTGGGAATCTGTGAAGATGAGAATATGAAAGATTCAAAGGCCGCAGGCTCTGAAATCTCGGAGTTCAGATGAAGTGAATTTATAATTAAACGAGATTCCGCCGAAGGCGGATAAATAATAATAGCCATAGGATTATTCCTATGGTTGCTGAATTGATATTATTGACCTTACCCTGAAGGGGTTATATATTATGATCAGAAGATTAATGGATTAGTGAATTAGAGGACGAGAGGTTTAAAATGAAGTGATGCCCGAAACACGAAACTCGAAACCCGAATCCCGTAACCCGTATACCGCATCTCGTAACTCGCAACGATTTAAATTAAGTAGTGAATAAAATCTAACTCCCCCGCGACTATTCAGCACCTCTGGGGCCAAACCGTCGGTTCATTTTCAGGGTGCTGCCATCAATTTGATAGTTTTTTAAGTCACCATCATCATCATAAACTTTTAGTTGCTCCACTTTATTACCTGTAATAACTCCAAAAAAGTTAATGCCTCCCTGTAGAATTCTTACAAAAGCAGGATCCTTTCTCTTATTGGAAGCATTATTTGTTTGGTTTGGTAAAATGTTGTTTGCCAGTTTTTGAGTGTTCTTTTTAATAATTTTTGCCAGGAGCTTATCATCTGACAAACTTGTTGAATTATCACTGGCAATTCCTCTTGAGGGATATTTTACTTTGGCACATTCAATATCGCCGGTAATATTTAAGCCGGCATAAATATCTTTATTGCGTGGAATGCTGTTTATGTCAATAATAATCCTCTTTGTGGAGTTTTTATTTGTGTTATTGGATAAGATTTCTTTTTCGAAACTTGTTTCCAAAACTGCTTGTGGTATAACTTTAGTTTCTACTTGCTTCTCTATTATGCTGGTATTTAAATCATTACTTAATTCAATATTTTTCGAATCAACAAAACCTATTTGGTAAACAGGCTTTTGAATGGGCTTGTTATTATTAAGGAAGAAGAAGAAACTAAGAAGTATTGCTATAGATGCAGCAGTAGCAAGGGCTTGATATTGCCAAACAGCAATTGTTCTTCTCTTTTTTAGTTTATCCTTATCTTGAAATTCTATGTTTTCAACTTCTAATATTAAAGATTTATGAAGTTGGAATTCTTTTTCAAGTTCAGGATTTTTCTCAACGAAATTTAAAACTTCTGCATTGCTGTTTTCACTAAGATCCTTTTCATAATAAGCCACAAAAAACTCTTCATAATTATTTTCATTAATATTTTCTGTGGCTATGATTTTTTTTCGCTTAAGCGAATCTTTATCATCAAAAACAAAATTCTCATGCGAAATTGTAACTTCTTCAAAGTTTTCAAATTCCGATTTTATTTCAGGATGTTTTTCAAGAAAGAGCATAAGTTCCTTCTCTACTTCAACGGACAAATTGCCATCGAGATAGTCGATAAGGTAAACTTCGTAATTATTTAAATTTATGCTCATGTCTTTTTAATATACTGTTTCCGGACTTACCAGATACTTTTTCAAAATCAATCGTGCCCTGTAAATATACACTTTCACCTGGGCTTCGCTTAGTTTGGTGATGTCGCCAATTTCCTGATAAGAATAACCTTCGTAGTCTCTAAGCATAACTACCGAACGTTGTATGGGAGTAAGTTTTTGAACTGCTTCATCGAGTATTTCTTTTAAATCGCTAAAGCCTTTGCTGTGGACTTCCACATCATGTTTATACGGATCGAAATCATCTTTTCTTTCATTTTTTCTAATGTAATCGATCATAGTATGATAGGCTGTTGAAAACAAATACGACTTACTTTTATTCCCATCCACATCTTTTCTTTTCACCCACAATTTTAAGAACGAATCCTGCACCAGATCCTTAGCCAAATCTTCATCCCTCGTATTTTTTAAAAGGAATCGATACACGGCATCGGAATAACTATCCACGCATTTATTATATTCGCTTACTGTCATTTATTAAGGTAAAAATTCAATTCACAATACTATGACGTGAAAGTAATAAATTTGTTACAATTTATTTTGATTATTTTTAATATTGCTGTGTAATAGTTTGTTACGATTGTAATTTAGGTTTGATTTTAAATAGAATAGGCGTTGAATACATCCAGGAGTTGTATACTTTATTAGAGAAAGACCTCCGCTATATTTTTTATTTAAATGAGTTGAATCTCCTTTTATTTTCCTATTTTTATTGAGAATTAAAAAATCCAGATTTGAAAAAAGTTATTCTGCTCATACTGAACATATTATTAATTATAAACATCCTAAATTCACAACAAAGATGGATTAAAACTTATCTTCCTCATCTTGATCCAACATGTCAGGATTTGAAAATAAGTTATGATGG
>JBFFLX010000331.1:0-2492 GCA_041554435.1 Bacteroidales bacterium | reverse complement strand
TTCTTTACTCTTTTTTCTTAAACATAAAAACGAAATCACAACAACATGGACATAAAAGAATTCCTCGACCAGGACCAAAAAAAAGACCTCCTACGCCTTCTTACTTGCGGTAGCGTTGACGACGGTAAATCAACCCTTATCGGGAGATTGCTATTCGACAGCAAAAAACTATACGAAGATCAACTGGATGCTCTTCAACGTGATTCAAAGCGGGAGGGACATGCCGGAGAAGATATAGATTATGCCTTGCTTTTGGATGGCTTAAAAGCAGAACGTGAACAAGGTATCACCATCGATGTTGCATATAGATATTTTTCTACAAGTAAACGTAAGTTTATCATTGCCGATACTCCCGGTCATGAGCAGTATACCCGTAATATGATTACGGGAGGCTCCACCGCTAACCTTGCAATTCTTCTGGCCGATGCAAGAAAAGGTGTTATAACCCAAACTAAACGCCATACTTTTTTGGCTTCTCTTTTGGGAATTAAACATGTGGTACTGGCAGTAAATAAGATGGATTTGGTGGATTTCAAGCAGGAAGTTTTCGAGCAAATTTGTGATGATTACCGCAAATTCACAACCACTCTTGGAATACCCGATATTACTTTCATTCCGGTTTCTGCCTTAAAAGGCGATAATGTTGTGGATATAAGCGACAGAATGCCCTGGTATCACGGAAAAAGCATGCTGGAATTTTTGGAAGATGTGCATGTTGTAAGCGATAGGAATTTCGATGATTTGCGGATTCCCATTCAATATGTTATTCGACCTACTCTGGATTACAGAGGATTTGCAGGTAAAGTAGCAAGTGGAGTTATTCGTGTTGGCGATGAGGTAATGGCTCTGCCCTCAGGCAAAAAATCGAAGGTAAAAAGTATACTTACTTCCGAGGGAGATGTGGATTATGCCTTTCCTCCACAATCGGCTTCCTTTACCCTTGAAGATGAGATAGATATCAGCCGAGGCGAGATGGTTGTTCATCCTAACTCAACTCCACATATAGAAAGACATTTTGAAGCCATGTTGGTATGGATGGATGAAAGTCCCATGGACAGTTATACTCAGTTTTATATAAAACATAATACCCATTCTACCAAAGCCCGAATAGATAAGATAAAGTACAAGGTAGATGTAAACACTCTCGAGAAATCGGAAGTTGAGCATTTTGAGTTAAATGAAATAGGCAGGGTGGTAATGACATCCACCAAACCATTGCTTTTCGATCCTTATAATAAAAATCGTCAGACAGGCTCGTTTATCCTAATCGACACCATAACACATAATACTGTGGCAGTTGGTATGATACTCGACAAAATGAGTAGCGACAGATTGCATAGCCGTATTACTGATAAGGACAAGGAACTGATAGTAAAATCAGGCAGTTTAATTAGTACCCAAGAAAGGGAAAAGCGTTACGATCAAAAGGCACAAACCATATGGATAACAGGTCTTCACGGAAGTGGAAAAAATGAACTTGCCTATTCACTTGAAAAGGAACTCTTTGAAATGGGTAAAATAGTTGTTGTTTTGGATGGTAAAAGAGTAAGATCAGGCCTGAGTAAGGAACTTGACTATTCACCCTCCGACAGAGCAGAACATCTTAGAAGAGTTGCTCATATTGCAAAAATTTTAAACGATCAGGGAATAATAGTTATATGTTCTTTCATTTCACCTAAGGAAAGCATACGCCAGCAGATAAAAGAAATTATAGGAGAGAAACTCTTCAAACTGATTTATATGGATGCCGATGTGGAATTTTGTAAGAAGAACGATAAATATGGTCTGTACAAACAGGCTGATGAAGGGAAAATAAAATATCTTCCCGGAGTTGATGAAGAGTATGATGTACCGCAAACCAGTGATTTCATAATTAAACCCGGAGAGAATAAGTACATTGAGGAAATTGTTTCGACGATTTAGTTATTGGTCATTGGTTATTGGTCATTAGTGATTGGTGACTGGTGATTGGTTGGTTAGTCATTGGTCATTGGTTGGTCATTAGTCATTAGTGGTTTAGACACAACTCATAACTTAAGGCACTTGTTGAAATCTATAATGGAAAATTGATAATGGACAATGAAGATTGGTGACTGATGACTGGTCATTGGTTATCAGTTTTTCGTAACATGATAGGAACGCAGATGACGCGGATAAAGCGGATTTCCGCGGATTCGTTTTGGTGATAACTTATAACTCAAGGCACTCTATGAACTTTAGGCACTTTAGCGCACTTTTTTATTTGTTGCGAGTTACGTGTTGCGAGTTTCGTTTGGGTTTCAAATTTAACTTTAGGCACTTTTTTAATGGAAAATTGATAATTGAAAATGGACAATGAAGACTGGTGACTGATGACTGGCGACTGGTCATTGGTTGGTTAGTCATTGGTCATTGGTTGGTCATTGGTCATTAGTGGTTTAGACACGACTTATAACTTTAGGCACTTTAGCGCACTTGTAACTCCAGGCACTTATAACTTTAGGCACTTGTAA
>JBFFLX010000330.1:0-2555 GCA_041554435.1 Bacteroidales bacterium | reverse complement strand
TATGATTATGTAATTATTGGGAGTGGATTTGGAGGTTCTGTGAGTGCTTTGCGTTTATCTGAAAAAGGATATAAAGTAGTAGTAATTGAAAAAGGAAAATGGTTTAAAAGTGAAGATTTTCCAAAAAATAATTGGGATTTAAAAAAATGGATTTGGGAACCGAAACTAAGGTTGTTAGGTTTTTTTAAAATGACTTTCTTAAATCATGTGACTATATTATCAGGCGTTGGCGTTGGAGGAGGTTCATTAACATATGCGAATACATTACCCATTCCTAAAAAGAATTTCTTCTCATCGGGTAGTTGGGCTGCATTGAATAATTGGGAAAAACTATTAAAAGTACATTACTTAACAGCCTATAAAATGTTAGGAGCCACAACAAATACAAAATTGTATGCTGCAGATTTAGTAGTAAAAAAAATAGCAAAAGAATTAGATATAGAAACTCATTTTGATGCTACAAAAGTAGGGGTGTTTTTTGGCGAAGCAGGTCGTACTGTTGAAGATCCCTATTTTGATGGGAAAGGCCCAAATAGAACTGGTTGTACACATTGTGGAGCTTGTATGACTGGATGTAGATACAATTCTAAAAACACATTAGACAAAAATTATTTATACTTAGCACAACAGTTAGGTGCTGATATTTTAGCTGAAAAGGAAGTTTTTAATGTTACACCTTTAATAGCTGAAGATGGATCTGATGGGTATAAAATTGAATTTAAATCAAGTATTGGAAAAAAGAAAAAGGAAATCATAACTTCAAAAGGAGTTATTTTTTCTGGTGGAGTTATTGGAACGGTTCCTTTATTATTAAAACTTAAAGAAAAGGCTTTACCAAATTTATCAGCTAAAGTTGGGAGTAACGTTAGAACGAATAATGAATCTTTAATGACAGTGACTTCTACTGATGAAAATTCGAAGGATTACTCAAAAGGATTAGCTATTGGATCTATTTTGCATACCTATGAAAATAGTCATTTAGAACCCGTACGTTATGGTGAAGGATCTAGTTTTTTTAGAATGCTTACAGTACCCATTATTCATCATAAATTTATGTTATTTAGGTTTTTAGGAGTTGTAGGTTTGGTAATTAAATATCCTTTCAGATTTTTAAAAACTATTTTCACAAGAAATTATTCAAAACGCACTACAGTTTTGTTATTTATGCAAACATTAGAAAGTACGCTTCAAATTAAAAGAGGGAAATTCACTAAAATGAGAACAGAAAAAGAACAAGGACCAAAACCTCAGGCTTTTATTCCTGAAGCTTTAATTTTGAGTAAGAAGTTTGGAAAAATAGTAAATGGAATTCCCTATGCAAATTTTGTGGATGTTTTGCTTGGTACACCAACAACAGCACATATTTTGGGAGGAGCAGTCATGGGAAAAAATGCTGCTGAAGGAGTTATAGATAAGCATTGCAATGTATTTGGTTATAAAAATATGTTAGTTTGTGATGGCTCCATGATTTCGGCAAATCCGGGTGTAAATCCGTCCTTAACAATAACTGCCATAACAGAATATGCAATGGGAAATATTCCAATAAAAAAATAATTCTAGATAGAGAAACTTTTTTTAATCAATGACATAATGGCATTAGTATTAATTTAAAATATTAAAATTAGAAAACATGCATACAAACGATTTTATTTTAGTAGATGGTTTTAAACATATAAGACATACACAAGAATGTTATTCAGAGAGTGAAATAATAAGTAGAACAAAAAACTATTATGAATGGCTGAATAAACGCAGGTCTGTTCGTGATTTTTCTGATAAACCAATTCCAATTGAAATTATCGAAAATATTATAAAGGCTGCATCAACCTCACCGTCAGGCGCAAATAAACAACCTTGGACTTTTTGTCTTGTTGAAAGTGCTGACATAAAGAAAAAAATAAGAGAAGCTGCTGAAGAAGAAGAACGAAAAAGTTATGCAGAGCGAATGAGTGATGAATGGCTGGAAGATTTAAAACATTTAGGCACAAATGCCGATAAACCATTTTTAGAAACGGCTCCTTATTTAATTATTGCGTTTAAAAGACCTTTTGAATATGATGTTGATGGTAAAAAACATCAAAATTATTATGTGAATGAGTCAGTAGGTTTGGCTTGTGGGTTTTTAATTACAGCAATTCATAACGCAGGTTTAGTTACGTTAACACATACGCCAAGTCCAATGCGTTTTTTAGAGAAAATTTTAAATAGACCAGACAACGAACGAGCTTTTTTATTATTACCTGTGGGTTATGCGGCTGAAAAAGTTTATGTACCTAATATTAATAGAAAATCACTTAATGAAGTTATGAAGGTTTATTGAATAAGAAGTTTTAAAATCATATTTTCTCTAGCTGAATTAATTTTTCCAAAAAATAAAGTTTATTAGTTATTACCAATAGTTGTGAATAGATATTGATTTTAGTATGTTTGATATAATTATAATTAAAATGAACTACGATGTATAATTCTAAAATAACAGGCCTTGGTTACTATGTCCCTGATAATATTGTAACAAATGATGACCTATCCAAACTTATGGATACTAATGATGAGTG
>JBFFLX010000329.1:0-2569 GCA_041554435.1 Bacteroidales bacterium | reverse complement strand
GGAAGCCGAAAAACTTTGTACTAAAATTTCCATTATCGACTTTGGAAAGGAAATTGCAAAAGGAAAACCATCTGAATTGATAAAAGAAAATAAAGATTGTAATAATCTGGAAGATATTTTTTTAAGCCTTACGGGAAGAAAGGTAAGAGAATAAAACACTAATAATGAATAGGTTAAAAGCATCATTTGTAAAAGAACTTTTAATACTCAGCCGCGACAGAGCAGGTTTGGCTATGCTATTCGTTATGCCCATTGCCCTGGTTTTAATAATGACCCTTTTGCAGGAATCTACTTTCAATAAATTGAATGAAAAGCAACTTCCGGTTTTAGTTATGAATCACGATGCTGATACCTTTGGAATTAATGTAGTGAAAGGTTTAAAAACCTCAAACTTCTTCAAGATTAGCGAGATCAAAAATATTGACAAAGAAGAGTTTGTCGAAAAAATTGAACATGGTGATTATTTAATAGGAATAATAATCAGAGAGAACTCCACAAGTCAAATCAGGAGAAGTATAGAGGAGAATATTCAAAAGCAGTTTCCGGAAGAAGTGGGTCAGTTATTTGAAAATTACGATGAAGGATTTACAAAGCCCAAAGTTGAAGTTTACTTCGATCCGGTACTGAAAAATTCCTATAAACAAAGCATACTGGGAAGTTTACGACATTATTCGGCAATGGTGGAAGCACAGTTGATGTTTGAAATATACTCGGGTCTTTTCAACGATATGCTAAACATTGAATTAAAACCTGCCGGCAATTTTGATGACCTAATAGAATTTGTTGAAAAATATGCTAGCAGCGGAGGCAATACTATAATTCCAAACTCCGTACAACACAACGTTCCGGCCTGGACGATATTTGCAATGTTTTTTATAGTTATTCCGTTGGCTTCCAATATTATAAAAGAGAGAAACTCAGGCGTTTCGGCACGTATAAGAACCATTCCGGGCTCTATGATTACCACAAGTATGGGCAAAGCACTTACTTATTTTGTGGTAGGTTTTATTCAGTCGATATTAATGTTAATGATAGGCATTTTTATACTTCCGCTATTTGGCTTAAATGCCTTGCAAATTGGTGATGGGGCATTGCCATTGCTAATGGTTACTATTGCTGTGGTAATTGCTGCCACATCTTATGGCATTGCCATTGGCAGCCTGTCAACCTCCGAGCAGCAATCTTCCATTTTCGGATCCATTTCCATTGTTATTCTGGCTGCTTTGGGTGGCGTATGGATACCTTCTTTCATGATGAGCGACCTCATGTTAAACGTAAGCAAAATTTCGCCCCTAAGTTGGGGACTAAATGCCTATTACGACATCTTCCTCAGAAGTGCAGGAGTTATGGAGGTGTTGCCAAACATATTGCTTCTTCTGGCATTTGCTATTGTTTGTTTTGTTGTGGCGTATTTTTATTCCAGAAAGATTAGGGTTTAGGAGGAAGTGCTTGGAGTTCATAGAGTTCATCGAGTTCATCGAGTTCATCGAGTGCGCTAAAGTTAAAAGTGCCTAGAGTTCATCGGGTTAAAAGTGCCTAAAGTTACGATCAGTCTACTTATTTCACTAATTACTAATGACCAATGACTATTTAACTAATGACCCTTCACCCTTCACCAATCACCAAAGTTATGAGTTATTCGAAAGTTACATGTTGCATGATGCATGTTCGTTTTGGTGATAGATCCGCGAGTATCCGCTGTATCCGCGTCATCCGCGTTCCCATATTCTACAAACTATAATAGGGTTCAATCTCCAGTCTTCAGTCAGCAGTCTTCAGTCAGCAGTCTTCAGTCAACTTAACCATTTAATATTCACCGAGGACAATTGTCCATTATCCATTATTTTTCCTATTTTTATTGCTTATTAAAAAATCCTGTTTTGAAGAAAATTATACCAGCATTGTTATTGATTTTATTTTACTTGTCCTCTGTATCTCAGAATTCTTCATTTAACATAAGTCATGCTGATACTATAGTCCTATCCCATCCTGTATTCAACACTAAATACAATCCGCATAACCGTGTCCTGTATTTTTATAGCAGGCTTAATAATGCAAATACAGGCTTCTTTGTTTATGAACTAGATAATGAAGCAGTTGCTAACTATATTAAACTTGATCAGCCAATTGGAGATTTGGAATATAATCCTGTTCAAAGTCATGTATTGGTATCGGAGTTTACTAATGAGTCAGAAGTTGGTACAAACATCAGAGTATTCGATGCTAAGAATAATTATTCGGTATTAAGTTCAATTAATTTTTCTGATGATAATTATCCATCAAGAATGTTTTATGCCCCAAATGGTAAAATTTATATTACCATGAACGCCCATATGGATGGCTTTGCACCAACAATCAAAGTTTTAGATGCAAGTACTTATGAAACATTACAAACCATAACTACCGGATTAGATATTGAATATACAAATTCAAATACATTTCAATCATTTTATTGCTATAATCCTTATGATGAATGTGTTTATATTACTGTTAGCCCTTATAATCAGGCTCACATTATAGAACCATTTCAAACATCGTATATTACAAATCTGGTTACTAACCTTTTTCC
>JBFFLX010000328.1:0-2574 GCA_041554435.1 Bacteroidales bacterium | reverse complement strand
GACCGTTGACCCAACAGATGGGACAACATTTTGGTTTACTACCGAATGGACAAATGGAGGATGGTCGTGGAGAACGCAAATTGCTTCACTCGACTTTACTCAGGTGCCGGAATCAGATTTTTCTGTCGACAAAGACATTATTCCCACAGGAGAAACAGTAAACTTTAGTGATGAAACTGAAGGCGTTCCAAGCTCATGGGAATGGACTTTCGAAGGAGCTAACCCTTCCACGGCAAACGTGCAAAATCCGGAAAATATTAAATACGAAACCGAAGGAGTTTATAGTGTTACTCTAACAACAGAAAATACGGCCGGTGAAAATACGATTACGAAAACTGAATATATTACTGTTAGCAGCACCCTACTTCCGGATGTTGATTTCGTAGTTGATAATCCTTTCGGATGTCTTTCTGATACTATTACTCTTATTGATAAATCAATTTATAGTCCCATTGCATGGAATTGGGAAATTACGCCTGAAACATATCATTTTGTTGATGGCAGCGATGCAAATAGCCAAAACCCAAAATTGATATTTGATGAAGTTGGATATTATTCGGTTACTTTAAATTCATCAAATTTAAATGGTTCGGCAAGTTTGACAAAAGAAGATGAAATAATGGCCGGAGGTTATGTGCCATGGTTTATGGAAACCTTTGAGGATGAAGGATTTAAATCGAAATTGTGGAAGGTTGAAAATCCTGATAACGAAGTTACATGGGATATTTATAATGTAGGTGGTAATTCACCGGGCCATACTGCCGCCGCAATAGAATTTAACAAATACTTCCCCATGGAAGGCCGCGACAGACTTATTTCACCTCCACTCAACCTGGCTGGTATGAGCAGTGCAGTTTTAGAATTTGAACATGCTTATGCAAAGCGGCATGACAAAGACCCTGACTCACTGATAGTATTAGTAAGTGCCGATTGTGGTAATTCCTGGACCAGAGTTTTTGCTGACGCAGAAGACGGCTCAGGGAATTTTGCCACAGCACAGCGTCAACCTGATTTCTGGCCCGAATCTTCATTGGATTGGTGTTTGGCAGGATGGGGTTCTCAGTGTATAAGCATTGATTTGAATGCATGGTTAGGACAGCCGGAAATAAGAATAGCTTTCGAATCGTATAATGCTTATGGTAATCCGCTGTTTATTGATAATGTTAGCGTGAGTCAGTTTGTGGGAGTTGGTGAACTAAGTGATAATGAAGCTATCAGAGTTTACCCAAATCCTACTAAGGGATTAGTTCATGTGGAACTTAATGAAAATCACGGGTTTCAAATTATAAGAATTATAAACCATTTGGGACAGGAAATCAAAACTTTGAATATTGGTCTCGAAAATAACATTGATATAGAACTGGATTCTAGCAATCCGAAGGGTATTTATTTCATTAAATTTGAAGGAAATAAAAAGTCTGCCACAAAGAAACTGATAGTTTATTAGAACTATGTTTTTTTTCATTAGAAAGATCATAATGTGATGAACCTCTTTTACGCTCCAAACATAGAAGGCAAATATTATACTCTCGACAAAGATGAGTCGAAGCATATAGTTAAAGTGCTGAGAAAGTCAGAGGGAGAGATAATTCATTTTACAAATGGAAGGGGATTGTTTTTTGAAACTCAGATTATAAGTGCTATTCCGTCAGCTTGTGAGGTTGAGGTTTTAAAATCCTACCAAGGCGATGATAAGCGTGATTATCATTTGCATATTGCCATAGCGCCCACAAAAAACAACGACAGAACGGAGTGGTTTCTTGAGAAATCCACAGAAATTGGCATAGACGAAATTACACCCGTTATTTGTGAGCAAAGTGAAAGAAAAGTGGTAAAACACGATAGGTTTGAAAAAGTCATCACTTCTGCTGTAAAGCAATCGCTTAAATCATTTCACCCCAAACTCAATGAGCAACAAAAATTAAGGACCTTTTTGGATATTGATTTCAAAGGACAAAAATTCATTGCCTATATCGATAAGGAAGTTACACTGGAACTACCCTATATTTATAAAAAAGGCAAGGACGTTTTGATACTCATTGGCCCTGAGGGCGACTTCCGACCTGAAGAAGTTGAACTGGCAAAACAAAAAGGCTTTATCCCCATTAGTCTTGGTAATTTCCGCCTGCGAACTGAAACTGCAGGAGTTGTGGCTTGTAATACTATTAGTATTTTGAATAGTATTTAGTATATTTGTGGTATAAACTAAATATTAATCCAAAATGATAGAATTAATAAAAACTTGTATAATCGTTAAAGTGCTGATTATAAGTTTTGTATTGCAGTTGATAAATACCCAAAATATTGATGCGCAAGGTTTTTCTAACTTACATGTGATAACTTCAGGTGAAATTAATGGATTAATTGAAATGCATTCGTTTGATGCAGATAACGATGGCGATTTAGATGTCTTTGCAAATACATATTATAAATTTCAATATTTAGAGAATCTAGGTGATTCAGAATATAAGCATCATGTATTACCAATTTATTTTGATGAGCCATACAGTTTTACCATTTTGGATGTTGATAATGATGGTTATAAGGATATTGTTTATACATATTTTTGGCACT
>JBFFLX010000327.1:0-2646 GCA_041554435.1 Bacteroidales bacterium | reverse complement strand
GAAAACATAAAGTTAAAATCGAAATATCATAATTCTTTTCCCCGAGTAGGAAGGGTTGAATTATCTAACCTGTTAACGGAATAGTATAAATTGGAGGAAATTTATGATTTTACAATAGTCTTTTCTTTTAAAAAAGTTCACTTTGGAAACTTTTTTAACCTTTTTCAATCGTCCAACTTTTTGTTGCATATCCACTTGATAATATGTAAAATAAATTGTAATTTGAATACTACATCTTTGTTTGAAAAGAAGTATATATAATAATATTTCATTCAGCTTCTTTAGTTAAAAGAAGCTGCCACTTTTAAAGGATTAAGTAATGGGACATTTAACAGTTAAAAGCTATAACACACTATATAAAAGAATGGATCAAGATATAAGTGCTCCTTACAATTCTAAAGAGTTTTATGAAATATTAAAGATTCTCTTTACCGATGAAGAAGCAGTTCTATGTTCGGTGATGCCTCTTTTGCCTGCATCGCTTGAAAAGATATCAAAAATATGGGAAATACCAGAAAAAGAAACATTATCAATTTTAAAAATATTAGTGGGCAAAGGCTTGGTTTATAAGAGTGAGTATAATGATGCATTATTATATACTCTTGCCGTTCCTGTTTTTGGATTTTTTGAATTTTCACTTATGAGGAATGATGGTAAGTTTAATCGAAAATTACTTTCAGAGCATTATACCAATTACATCAATAAGAATGACGGTTTTATTAATAAATATTGTGGTAATAAACCAAATATTTCAAGAACATTCGTTCATGAAAAAACCTTAACAGAAGAAGCTAATTCAGAAATATTACTATACGAAAAATCAAGCCATATAATTGATGAAGCTGATGTTATTAGTGTTGGAACATGTTTTTGTAGACACAAAAAAGAGCATGCTGGTGAAGCGTGTGATAACCCTCAAGACGTTTGCATGTCATTTGGGGGTATTGCCAAGTCACTTATTGACGAGGGGATTGCTCGAGAAATAAATAAAACTGAGGCAGTAAAGATTCTAGACCTTTGTATTAATAAAGGATTGGTGCAGATTGGGGATAATGTAAAAAACAAACCCGTAGTTATTTGTAATTGTTGCGGTTGTTGTTGTGATTTACTGAACGCATACAAAAAGACTGGAATGAGTACGATTATCTCTCCAAGTAGTTATGTTGCAAAAATCGACAACACATTGTGTAATGATTGTGGACTGTGTGAAAAAAAATGTCCCATAGATGCGATTTCAAAAAACAATGGGAAATTCGCAGTTAATAGTAGCTGGTGTCTTGGTTGTGGTGTGTGTTCCACTTTTTGTAAAACCAAAGCCTGTATGTTAGAATCTCGACCTGAAAAAGTTTTCATCCCTGATGATACTTTACATAAAGTTGTACTCGCAGCAATCCACCAAGCGAAAGTTGGGAATTTCCTTTTTGATAATCAAAAAAAAATAACACATAAAATTTTGAGAAATGCCATTAATATGATTGTAAAATTTCATTTCATTAAATGGATTCTATTTAAAAAAACAATTCAAAATAAAATAATAAAAATAGCATTGAAAAAAAACAATATTGCCGATATAAATATCTAAAAATATAGCGATAATGTTTTCCTGCGCGTTTCAATATACCCTCATATCATATACTGGAAGTGCTACATTTGACTGGACGGTGAGTTAAGCCATAGATGCATTAACTTACAATTATGAATAAAACGAAAAGGTTCAACTATGGTCTAAGGTGAACCAAAATACCAAATTGTTGATATTCCCTAATCCTATAATTACGGCAAGTACATATATTTATCTCTTCCTCTTAAGTTCCCAATTCGCTCAACAAGGAATTGTAATATTTTTCTTGCGAAAAGGTTGTGTTCTTGGTTATTCATGATCTGGTTTTCGATAAAATTAAACAAGTCCTTTCAGAAAATCAATCATTTTATGATTTAGTTTTATCAAACTTAGAACTTGTACTATTTTAACGAAATAAGCAAGTTACCCTAATATTAACGAATAGCCCGCAAAGATCGGAAATGCGAAAAAGATAGGAGTATTCAAATTGCTTTATGTATCTTTAAAGGTGTAGAGGTGTTGATGTTACGTAGTCAGCACATTGAAAATTGAAAATACTTTCACAGGTTGGTTAACAACCGGAATCATGTTTAATCAGGCATGGTTCAAAAGAAATTAAATTTTGAAGAAATAGGGGGATTTCGGAGTCGGAGAAGGAACGATGGAGTTGAAAATGGATTCCGAATTATCTGGCTGGGGAATATATTAAGTGATTAATAATACGGTTCATTTGCTCGTGATGTAAATGCAATGGAAATATTTGAAAGGTTGCTCCCAAGCTAATGTGAAGGTTTTTTAAAAGTGATGAGGTATGAATTATTCGAGATAGAATTTTTAGTTATTAATTAAAACCAAGTATCATGAGAAAAATTGATTACGAATCACCGACCCATCAAATTGATGAGGTGATGTTTGATGTAAAACTTCAGGATGTTTATTCAAGTTTCAAACCACCTGATGAGATTTTCGGAACGGAGATTAGTTCGCCAAACTACAAGGCTGTTGTTAATCAGCAGAATGGAAGAATACTTTCGGTGGTTGGCAAGAACTACAAATTAATCACAAATAAAAAGGCTTTGGAGATG
>JBFFLX010000326.1:0-2685 GCA_041554435.1 Bacteroidales bacterium | reverse complement strand
TTCATAAGGGTTTCAGAGGTTTTCGAGCGGTATCACACGCATCAATTTTGGGTAGAAACCTGATATGTTTGAAACCCGCAATCCATTACGAAATCATTCAATTAGCGTTATTAAAACTTAACTATCAAAACAAAAAAAGTCTTTTAAAAATTAAATAGAATTGTTATGAAAACACCAACTTGGGCTTACATCATTGGAATACTAATGCTATTAATTGGAGGTTGTGGTGCTGTAAAGGACATGCAATCTATAAATACTCAAACAATTTTAGATATGCAAAAGACAATGCTGGAAGACATGTCCGGAAACATAAAACCAATTAATAAAGATAGCGTTGCTTATAACACTAATGATACCATAACATCAACAAAATCAAACACTGAACAAGTAGAAATTATTAATAATATGAGTAAAACTATGGAGAAAATGCTTTATATGTCGGACTATACAAAGAAATGGAGGGTAAGATTTGGTTATGTCGGTTTAGTTCTTTCGGTCATTTATATATTGGCAGGTATTTTCTTAATAATACGCAAGTCGTTTTCAATGAAGTTAACTTATACGGCATTAGGACTTTATATCTTGTTTGGGATTATTCAAATCCTGGTTTTTTCGAGAGATGAAACAAAGGGATTTATGGCAATGACCTCATTATACTCCTATATGTTCAGTATTATTTTTGACGTAGTAATTTTAATTGCGATTCTTGGTGCAGATAAAACTGCATACAAAATAGAAAATATTAAAAAAATTACATAACTAATAATGTGCATAAAGTTGCACCCAAAATAAACTCTAATGCCAATTAGCCTCTTCCGCCAAATAATGATAAATTTGCTCAAAAAATCGGGGTGAGGAAAATTTTTGTTTTAATATTTTGGTTTAGTGTTTTGTGTCCAGTTAATATTTGGGCGCAAGATATTGTAAATGAAAATGTTACCATTAATTATAATTCGGCTGAAAAGTATTCCTATACCCGGAAAATACTTTCCATACTTGCTCTGGGAAATAATAAAGACCTGAAACAACTGAAACTGAATTATAATTGCGAATTTTCCTTAATACCGGCCACACTTACCAATGGTAAAGTACAATTACAAATTCTCCCCAGGGAAATAAAAATTGAAGGCGATTATAATTACCGTAGTTTTAATCTTAGTTCGAATCTTATCCCTTCTGATTATTCGGTAAATCTCATTATTTTAAAGGATGATTACGAAATATTTAATGAAAATTTAAGTGTTCCCCGTAATGGGAAAACCATTGTTGCGGAAACAACAAAAAGAATATTTTCACTTGCTAACACTAAATTCGTAATTACAATTGAGAATGTTTCCTTTTCAAAATCAGATTATGAAATTCTGGATAATGTTGTTGAAAAAGTTAATTATTATTATGGTTTCAGCGAATTATTGGAGCAGTTAAATAAGAAAAATAAATCTTTCTCATCTCTCAATACATTAAAGGCAGCAAAGGTATTTCTGCTTTGGCAGGAAAGCAGCAGGGTAGATGCATACATTAATGAAATAGGATTTATTAAAATCCTTAACATAATCAACAATGATCCTGATAATTTTAATGATAAATATGTTGATTTCCAAAGATATAAAAGGCGGTGGGCAACTCTTGCCGATCAGAAGTTAAAAAGAGAGTTGAAAAAAGGTTTTCTGGAGGATAAGCAAAATTATATCAATTCCTTATTGCGGTTATCAGAAACCTATTATGAAGAATCGCTGAAGAAACAGCCTTATAAAGCAACATCCTTTCGTAAACTTAGCGAACTTCTCGCCGAAAGCGATTTAAAAATAATTGATAAAGTATTTTATTATTATGATGCTTTGAGTTATGGCGATAACATAAATGTGCCTGATCAGCTTTATAGCGGATTTGTAAATCTGGGAGATAAGTATTTTAAGCAATCGAAAAATAATATGGCCCTGAGCATGCTTAAAAATGCCCGTAAATTGCAGGATTATTTTCATCTGCAAAAATCTGATTTATATACCCTTAGCATGGCAGCAACATTGAATGGGATGATAGAATCGTTCCTGAAAGTTTCCACCAAAGCCGTTGAAAGTGGTAATTTGAGATTTGCTGAAAACTATTTCCGTGAGGCAGAAAAAGTATATGAGGAAAACAGAAATTTGTTCGATGAGTCGGGAATTGCCGTTACTCCATTTTTAATTTATATAGATGCGCAAAAGAAGAAAGCCATTGAGTTGGCTGATAATAAGGAGTTTGTGAAATGTGATGAGGTAATTGTTAATTGTTTTGCGGTAGCTGAAGAGAAAAATCTGAGAAAAGATAGCGTTCTTATTGAATTGCAAAAAACAGTAAGGAAAAATATTTATGTGGAGAAATTGAAATTAATTTCTAAGCAAATTGACGATGGTAATATTTTGAGAGCAAATGAGTTATTGGCTGAAGCAGAAAAGTATCGTGAAAGCAATAAAGAACTTATCCCTGATAAAGGCAATTTTACCGACTTAGCATATTCGGTTTTTCTTGAATACCTTCAAAAAGGAGAGATATTGCTCGACAGGGATAATGTGGATATGGCTTATGATAATCTGCTTAAAGCCAAAAAAGTACAGTCGGATTATCTTGAATATCAAGTAGATAAACTTGACGAACTTTTACAGTCGTATGCCCAGCCGAAAATTCTGGAACTCTGCGAACAAGCCC
>JBFFLX010000325.1:0-2732 GCA_041554435.1 Bacteroidales bacterium | reverse complement strand
TTAGATAATTTTTTTACACCGAAAAACACGAAAACAACTTTGCGTCCTCTGCGTAAAACTCTGCGTCCTCTGCGGTTAATTTTATACCGCGAATAGCAATAAACCCTCGTTCTCCATAGTGATTTAATATTTGTTTAACCGCAAAGAGCGCAAAGGAAATCGCAAAGAGCGCGAAGAAAAATGAGTTTAGATAATTTTTTATAACGAAAAACACGAAGAAAACTTTGCGTCCTCTGCGCAAAACTCTGTGAACTCTGCGGTTAATTTTATACAGCGTAAAAAACCTTAGTGTACCTTTGAGTTATCCTTAGTGCGCCTTTGTGGTATTCTTAAGAGCAGAGTGCAGAGTGCAGAGCGCAGAGCGCAAAGCGAAGTGGGAACTGACTAAACCAGGCGAACTCTGGGGTTAAGCATCTTTAAAAAATTCGCTGTATTCAGGATAAAATAATTTCTTTTTGGCCAACTCCTGTGGGAAAGTATAATAAGTGATATCACTGGTGGAGCAAAGAGAGCCGCCTTCTGTAAATAATTCCACATGTACTTCCACAATATTTCTTCGTTTGGATTTCAGACTTGCTTTCAGAAGTATTTCTCCTTCGCTGGCTACCGGCTGAATATATTTTGTGTTCATCGAACTTGTTACACCCGAAGTTTTTATCTTTATCTGCACAAACCAGGCACCCACTTCATCCATAAGTGTTGCTTGTATTCCTCCATGCAATATATTGTGAAAACCCTGATAATGCTTTTCTGCCTTCCATTTTGAGATTAGAAAATCACCATCTTCGTGAAACTGCATTTTTAATCCCAAGGGGTTCTTGTCGGAGCAGGCAAAACATAAATGTCCATCCAGTTTATTATAAGGGTTGCTTATTTTTATCATGACAATATTTTAAGGTATGGGTGCTTTAATAATTTGTTTTACTAATAATTTCACCCGACTTATCATAAATTATCCATTCACCAATTTTTTCGCCATTACGATAAAAACCTGAGGTTTTAACATTACCATTGGAGAAGAATTCCTTGAAAGGTCCGTCGGCCTTATTCATTTTAAATGTTTTGAAACTCTTATAATTACCGTTTGAATAAAAGGTTTCTTGTCGGCCATCGAATTCTCCGTCTTTATAGGAATAAACCGCTATTGCATTCGCACTTTGGTCGTACCATATCGCCTGACCGTTCTTTTCACCATTTTTATAAATCGACTCTTCCTGAATTTTACCACTCTCATAATAAACCTTTCTCTCTCCATCGAGTACCCCCATTTTATAATTTTCAGCAAGTTCCATTCTGCCGCCGGCATTAAATAGTAATTTCTTTCCGTTTACTACTCCATTGGTATATTCTATTTGTTCAGTTATATATCCGCGTTTACTTATTTTTAAGTATAAGCCATCTTTTTCACCCTTTTTATAAACTTCCAAAATATGCAATTGTCCGTTTTCGAAGAATGTTTTCCATTCTCCATCCATTTTATAGTCTTTAAAGTTTCCCGTTATTTTTAGCGAACCATAATTGGTTTCATAATACCCATTTTCAATGGTATCGGGAAGGATGTTGCTAAGACTCTGGCTTATAAGGAATAATGGCGATAATACAAGGAATAAAATAACGATATATGTTTTGTACATAAGTGTAAAATTTAAATAACATTGATAATGGTAAAATAATATGACACGGCAAAATTAATAATATTATGAGTTAGTTTTAATAAGCTTTTAACCCGGTTTATGCAATAGGAAGTAAGGAACGAACTGAACTATTGCATTAGCAAGGGTAATCCCGATTTAGAGTTTCACCATTTTGGTTTTTACAAAATGGATGAAAGTCTTAGTCGATATGCAATAGAACACTTTTTAGGTTCTATTGCATATTTAGGGTTTAAAGCAGAAGAAGGAATATTAAAAAAAGAAAACAGGTCGGGGAGAATTTCTCACAACCGACCTGAATCAACCAAAACCAAATTTTTCAATTACAATTGTTCCTTTGAGGAATGTATTATTTTAGGGAGTCTTTGCAATAGGCATGCCAATAAATATAATAAACTGATTAATAGCGGTGTGCAATAAAGTGGTTATTTTAATCAGGTATTCGATGGATTAATAGTTTCACTTATGGTTAATTATAAGTAGTAAAATCTCCGAAAATGTATAAACTCGAATTTATTCTTTAATTATCTTGCCGTAGAGGTCAAAAAAATCGGCCTTTGTGATGTTGATATTATAAAACTTACCAATTTCTAAAACATCACCCGATTTTTCTATCAAAACTTCATTGTCTACTTCCGGAGAGTCATACTCTGTTCTGCCAACAAAATAGTTTTCCTCTATTCTGTCGATTATTACTTTTAAGTTTAATCCTACTTTTTCCTTGTTTCTTTCGAGAGATAATTGTTGTTGCAGCATCATTAATTTGTCGGCACGATCTTGTTTTTCCTGAGGGTCAACGTCATCTTCCAGTTCAAAGGCAGATGTGTCTTCCTCTTCGGAATACTGAAACACGCCAAGCCTGTCGAATTTATATTTGGCAACAAAATCATATAATTCTTCAAATTCTTCTTCCGTTTCACCGGGATAGCCAACTATTAATGTTGTTCTCAAACTTGCATCAGGAAGTTTCTCTCTGAATTTTTCAATCAACTTAATGGTAGTATCCTTATCATGCGACCTTTTCATCGATTTAAGAATACGGTTATTAATATGTTGAAGCGGGATATCAAGATAATTACA
>JBFFLX010000324.1:0-2740 GCA_041554435.1 Bacteroidales bacterium | reverse complement strand
TTGCCGAAATGTTTAATAATTGAATAATGAAAAAATCTAAAATTTTTGCAATCGCAGCAGTTGTATTCTTAGTATCTGGAATAGTGCTAATGAACAACGCAAGGGGAATAACAGAAACCCCAGAATTAAATCCTTACGATGGCATTACAACAATCTTTGTACTGTTCATTCTAACTGGAATCTTCGCCTTAATTCACGCTAAAAAAAATCTATAAAATGGAAACACTAATTAAAATTCAAGGAGAATTAAAAGCTCCTAAAAATCAATTTAACAATTTCGGCAAATATAAATATCGTTCGTGTGAGGACATATTAGAGGCCGTAAAACCATTATGTGTTAAATATGATGCTTTGCTTACAATCAGCGACAAAGTTACTTTAATAGGCAATAATGCCTTTGTTGAGGCTACTGCTACGTTTATACATGGTAATTTCAGACATGATGTAACGGCATCAGCTAGACATTCAGAAACAAAAAAAGGAATGGACGATAGCCAGATAACCGGAGCTACTTCATCTTATGCTAGGAAATATGCACTAAATGGATTATTCTTAATTGATGATTCAAAAGATTCTGATGTAACAGTTACGGAGCCAGTTGAAAAGAAATTAGCCAAATTTCCAGATGATAAATTTAATGAAGCAGTTAAATTTTTAAAGGGTGGCAAAACTATGAAAGAATTAAAATCATATTATTCGATTGATTCTGATACGGAGTTTAACCTTATAACAGCATCTGAATAATGGAATACAGATTCGATATACAGCAAAATACAGACGAATGGCTAGCCATAAAAGTAGGTAAGTTTTCTGCTTCAACTTGTGCCGAACTATTGATGGATAAAAAAACATCCGGATATAAAGGATTGATTGATAAAATAGTTGAGGAACGAATGACAGGAAACCCGACTGAAAGCAAAAAGTTTCAAGGTAATCAATTTACAGATAGAGGGCATGAATTAGAACCTGTTGCTCGCGAAGATTACGAAATAAGAAACTTTAAGGAAGTTAAGATAATTGGCGTAATTGAATTAGATGAATGGGTGTTATGTTCTCCTGATGGATTAATTGATGATGATGGATTGTATCAGGCTAAATGTCCAATATTTAATACTCAAAAAGGTTATTTAAAATCTAAGAAAGTTCCTACAAATTATTATAAACAAATGCAATTTGAATTATATGTTTCAAATCGTAATTATAATATATTTAATTCTTATCATCCCAATTTACCTGCATTTGATGTTGCAATTTATCGAGACGAATCAATGATAGATGAAATTAAGCAGCGAATTAAAGAAGCAAAACAAGAAGTTGAATCAGAAATTAAATATTTAAAATCTTTATAACATGGCACGTAAGAAAAAAACAACCGGAGCAGAGATTAGCCACGAGAATTGCGTAACGAAGCAACTTTCAGAGCAGAAAAAAAACGATCTTAAAGTATTGGCAATTGCAAAACAGCAAGAAAAAGCTAAATTTATTGCCGCGAAATCAAGAGGTAATAAAATTGGATTGGTTCCTATTCCTGGATCACACGGAGCATTTAAGCAAATCGAGATAAGATGATCTTTAATACAAAAACTAAAATAGGTGCAGAAAATGCTTTTGCTGAATTAAGCCGTCTTGTCGTTCTAGAAGAAGTTGTTGAATTGAAAAAAATTAGTCAATCAAGGACTTCACTTCAAAATAGAGCATTGCACCTATTTTTTACACAAGTTGCAAACGAATTGAATTCAATTGGAATACCATTTATTTATACCGGATTAAAAGGTGTTCAAATGGAAATCCAATGGACTGGATCACTATTCAAGGAAATGACATGGAAACCTATTCAAAAAGCAATGTATGGAACCACCTCAACAACTAAATTAAAACGAGGCAAAGAAATTGATTCAATATTTGAGGTGATAAACAAGTTTTTTGCTGAACGTGGTATTGAAATTACATTCCCTAATCAATTTGATTATTATTTAAAATTTTACGAAAAAAAATAATTATGAAAGAAAGATGGATTTTAATAAATAAAAATAATGGTCGTTCAATAACTTACTATTTGAATACATTTGATACGTTTAAAACGAATTGTAAGGCGTTAATGAATCTGAATCAAGACAATATTTATGAGATTGAATATTGGACTGATGATACTTTAGAAGAGACTGTAAAAATTTCGGACTATTTTAGTTTGTAGAAAACATCTAAATTCTACAAAGATGAAAGAAATAATATTTGATTTAGTTTACGAAGATATTAAAGAGATTATCGAACCTGAAGAAAAAGGATTGATTATTAAATTTAATAATGGTGATAGACTTACGTTTAAACCTTCTGATTATTCCAAGAAACTACGTAAACATTTAAAAAAGAATTTTAACGGATAACATTTAGATTAAATTATAATGGAAAAGAATGATGTTGAAATATGGTGTGAAGAAAACAATCATTTACTGATTGATTTGAATATTACAAAAAGAAATAAATACTTAACTGAATCAACTGTAAAAGCAATAGCAGATAAATTTTGTCACATAGACAATGAACCTTCTGGTTTCAGAGGCGAATATGCTGTTTTTTCAAGATGGTTATTTAGTTATTATTTTAATACATTTTCTGATTTATCAAACGGATATATAGGAAGATGGTTAGGTAAAGACAGGGCTACAATAAATTATGCCTTAAAGCAAATTAATAATCCAAGATTAGACGGTTGGAGATTGATTATTAAAGAGAAGTTTAG
>JBFFLX010000323.1:0-2748 GCA_041554435.1 Bacteroidales bacterium | reverse complement strand
CCTGAAACAAGACATATTCCTGTACATATTATGTCGGGCGACGATGCAAAAGCAGAATCGAATCGTAGCGGAGCAATAGGTTTTTTACAGAAACCCGTGAGTCGTAAATCAATTAGTGAAGCCTTCTCCAAAATTACAGAATACACCAGCAAAGATGTTAGAAATCTGCTGGTTGTGGAGGATGATAAAAACCTTAGATTTACTATTAAAAAAATTATTGGAGAAGACGGAATTGAAATTACCGAAGCAGTAAACGGGGAGCAGGCAATCGACCTTCTTCGTAAACAAACTTTCGATTGTATGATACTCGACCTGGGATTGCCGGATATGACCGGATTTGAATTGATTGAGAAGATACAAGCAGACGAATTTCAGAGGCCGCCAATAATAGTTTATACAGGCAAGGATATTAGTAAGGAAGAAAATGAAATGCTGGAAAAATATGCCGAAACGGTAATTATTAAAGGAGTTAAATCTGCCGACAGGCTATTGGATGAAACATCCTTATTTATGCACCGCGTGGTGGCTGATATGCCTAAGAAGCAAAAAGAGATTATTACTCATCTCTATGAAAAAGAAGATGCTTTTAAAGATAAAAAAGTGCTCATTGTGGATGATGATATGAGAAATGTTTTTGCATTATCAGGCGTACTTAATAAACATGGATTAAATGTATTCAGAGCGGAAAACGGACAGGTTGCCCTGGATGTTTTGAAAAAGGAAAATGATATCGATATCATACTAATGGATATTATGATGCCTGTTATGGATGGTTACCAGGCAATGACTGAAATCAGAAAACTGAAAAATTTCACTCGAACCCCTATAATAGCTCTTACTGCTAAAGCAATGAAAGGCGACAAACAAAAATGCATTGATGCAGGTGCAAGCGACTATATGGCAAAACCAATAGATGTTGATAAATTACTATCATTAATGCGAGTTTGGTTGTATAAATAATTGAATATGAGTGATAAACCAAAAGTACTTATAGTGGATGACAAACTCCCTAACCTGATAGCGCTTGAGAGAGTGCTTAAGGAAAGTGATGTGGAGTTTGTTAGAGCATTGTCGGGAAATGAAGCATTAGCCGCAACCTTAAAACATGAATTTGCACTGGGTATTATCGATATTCAAATGCCGGATATGGATGGTTATGAAACTGTTGAGTTAATCCAAAATGATCCTGGTATTAAATATTTTCCGGTAATCTTTGTGTCGGCAATACATAAGGATGAGTTTTATGTTGTTAAAGGAATAGAAACAGGCGCGGTTGACTTTATTTCAAAACCCATAGTGCCTGCTATTTTAAAAGGAAAAGTAAGAGTGTTTTTAGATTTATATAAGCATAAAAAGCAACTCGAAAAATCAAATATCGAACTCCAGATAGCAAAGGAAGAAGCCGAAAAAACTAATTTTTTAAAATCACTGTTTCTTGCAACTATGTCGCACGAAATAAGAACCCCAATGAACGGTATTATTGGAGTTGCTGAACTGCTGAAAACCACCGAACTTACTGAAGAACAGAAAGATTTGCTTAAGATTATGACCATTTCCGGAAACAATCTTTTGGCAATTATTAATGATATACTGGATATTTCAAAAATTGAAGCCGGCGAAATAAAATTAGAAACGATAAAGTTCAATTTAACGCAAATTATAAAAGAGACTATCGAATTACTTTCCATTAAAGCAAAGGAGCAAACCAATGAACTTAAATATGAAGTTTCAAAAGATATTCCGGAATTCTTTTTTGGAGACCCTCTTCGTATAAAACAAATTATAACCAATTTGCTTAATAATTCTTTGAAATTTACTGAAAACGGGAAAGTTACATTAAGAGTAGAGCAGAAATCTGTAATTGGAAATAAACAAAAACTAAAAATTAGTATTGAAGATACCGGAATTGGAATTTCTGAAGAAGGACAAGAAAGACTATTTAAAACCTTTAGCCAGGTTAGTAAATCTACACAAAGGAAATATGGTGGCACAGGTTTAGGATTGGCAATATCCAAAAACCTCATTGAAATGATGGGTGGCAAAATTTCTGTTGAAAGTGAAGTTGGTAAAGGTTCAACATTTTGGTTTGTTCTTGAACTCGAAATAGCAAGGATACAGGAAGGAATAAACGAAGAGGAGAAAGGCGAAATTAATAATTCGGATTTACCTTCAAGAAAATTAAAAATATTGCTTGTTGACGACAACAAGATAAACCAGAAAATAGGGCTGGGAGTTCTAAAACCTTTTAAATATGATGTAGTTGTTGCCGAAAATGGGCTTGAGGCTTTAGAATTGTTTAAAAAGCATAAACCGGATCTTATTTTAATGGATGTTCAAATGCCGGTAATGGATGGATTTCAATCAACCATTGAAATACGTAAATACGAACAGGAAAATAACTTAAAACCTATAACGATTGTTGCCCTAACAGCGAATGCAGTAGGTGACGAAAGAGAAAAGTGTTTTGATGTAGGTATGGATGATTTTATTGCTAAACCATTTAAAATTAATGATATAAAAAGAGTGTTGATAAATCTGACTTAAACTTATACATTAAACCTTATATGCATAATATCGCCATCTTCAACTATATAGTTTTTACCTTCCACATGGAATTTACCTTTTTCCATAACAGCCTGCTCTGAACCCAGTTCTACAAAATCGGTATACTTCATAACTTCTGTTCTGATAAATCCTCTTTTAGGGTTGCTGTGAAAAATGCTTAATCATCCTGACTGCCTACAAGGT
>JBFFLX010000322.1:0-2772 GCA_041554435.1 Bacteroidales bacterium | reverse complement strand
GGAATATCATCAATATATGCTTCCTGTTCCATTTCAAAAATATTAGCAAACATATTAGTTGATAAAAAGAGTACTGTTAAAATTGCGAGTGTTGATTTAGTTAAAGTTTTCATCTCTGTATTATTTTTATTGTTTCTTAATTTTTCAGCAAATATATGGCGACCTCACAGGGTGGAGAAGATGAAATAGGCGAATGGAATAGTTTAGTCGGTGAATGGGGGAAGATTAATTAATAATGAAAAACTAAAAGTGAAAAATGCAAAACTTGTGTGACCGAATTTAATGGAGGCATGGGGGATTGTTTATTCAGCATGCATAAGAGAATAATTTTACGAAATTTGAAAGTATAAACTTCAAAGTAATCAAAACTGTTTCTGGTTTTAACTCTGTCAGTGATGCAAACCTAAAAACCCCCTTGCAAATTAATAATCAACAATAAAATTAAAAATAATACTCAAAGGTTTTTAATGCCAATTAAGAATCAATTAATTGGTTTTTAAACCAAAAAAATAAGAGTTTGTCACAAATAATCTGACCTTTGCAAAGTAAAATGGATATTATTAAACAATCAGATAATAAGAATATGAGTGGAAAGATTAAACTAAAATCGATAATTAGATGCCCTGAATGTGGTTTTAGCAAGGAAGAAAATATGCCTACAGATGCTTGTCAGTTTTTTTATGATTGCACAAATTGTGGCGTGATCTTAAAACCTAAAAAAGGTGATTGCTGTGTGTTTTGTTCTTATGGTACGGAGAAATGTCCACCAATTCAGGAGAGTGGAAAATGCCATTATTGTGGGTAGTAAATGTAAAAAAAACGTATGTTAGCTATTCGAAAAATACATAAAAGCCAAAAAGGCTTTAAAGGGGAAATAAATTAGTTATTTAAAAATAGAAAAATAAATATAATTATTATGAACAGTAAATCAATCATTTTCGTATTCATTACCTTAATAAGTGCTTTGTTATTTTCCTGCAATAAAAATGATGAAATAGATGAGCCAAAAGATCAGATAGATGTTCCGGAAGGATATTCTTTAGTATGGTCAGATGAATTCAACAACTCTTCAATAGATATAACTAGCTGGCAATATGAAACCGGTGATGGTACAAATTATGGGTTGCCTGCAGGTTGGGGAAATAACGAAATGCAGATTTATACCGACATTTCCGATAATTCGGGGATTGAAAAAGACGGAGATATTTCAGCACTTTATATCAGGGCATTAAGCGATGGTGATGGAGGCTTTACTTCAGCAAAAGTAACCACTAAGGATTTAGTTAGTGTACGTTTTGGGCGTGTAGAATTAAAGGCTAAAATGCCTGAAGGCAAAGGGCTTTGGGCTGCAGCATGGATGCTTGGAGATAATATTAATCAAATTGACTGGCCTGGTTGTGGTGAAATTGATATTGCAGAAATTATAGGCGATGAACCAGGAAAAATGTACTCCACTTTGCACTATACAAACAGCGATAATGCTCATGGAGAAATTCAGGGTAGTTATGAATTACCGACGGAATCATTTAGTGATGCTTATCATATTTTTAGTTTAGACTGGACACCGGAAAGTTTAACATTTAGTGTAGATGGTGTTGAGATTAAAAAAGCACCGATTGAAGATGATATGAAAGAATTTCTCAGAAGTTTTTATTTGGTGCTTAATGTTGCCGTAGGTGGAAACTGGCCCGGTGAGCCTGATAATACTACTGTTTTTCCGCAAACAATGTATGTAGATTATATTAGGGTTTTTGAAAAAGATGGTTTCAATGCCCCCGAGGCTCCGGCTCTCGATATTGATGAAGAAACCATCGGTCAGAATATTGAACCAAGTCTTGCTCAGCATGCAATAAAAGAAGGTTTCGACAATCTTGGAAATGCCATAGTAGTAGTTTATGGTGGTGGTGGAGAACCAGCTGTTGCTTCTTCAGATGTTGCAATAGACGGTGATTACAGTTTGGAATTTAACTTCCCAGGAGGTAGTTGGGGCGGTGGCTATATTGAACTCGAAAGCCCGGTAGATTTAAGCAGTTTCAACTTTATAAAGTTTTCACTCAACAAACCTGCTAACATAACAAATGCAGAAATAAAATTAGAAAGCCCTTCCACAAATGCCGTTGTTTTCCTTACTGATTATACCGGTACTGATGCAGGAGAGGGTTTTATTGAATACAGCATTCCACTTGCTGACTTTGCTGATTTAGATCTTACGCAAATAACAATACCTTTCGCCATGTGGAACCCACAAGATGATAATCAGGAATTTGTCCAGGCAACAATTTTAATAGACAGAATGTATTTCTCTAATTAATTTTATTTAATAGCATTAAATTTCAAAATAGAAACGGAACTTTTAAAATTGCTGTAGCGAATATTTGCAAAATCCGGATGTTAACCATCCGAAAAAATAAAAAGCCCTGAAGGCTTTAAACGGGAAGAGGCCTGATAGAATAGTATTTAAATTCTATCAGGCCTCTTTTTATATATGGAGTTTACTTACTTACAATAAAACTTGTGCTGTCGGCGCTTTGTGAAACAACTAATTGTGTGTTGAATGGAATGTCTTCTACAAACGCTTCTTCTTCTAAATCAAAGTTTTTTGTAATTGCTATTTCACGTATTTTTTCTGAAGCAACTTCAAATGTATTGAAAGGAATATCGTTAATGTTTTCTTCTGTTAGAGTGAATTCTTCATTAAGTGCATTTTCAAAAACAGTTTGGTTTGCTACTATTTCGGTGTTGAATGGAATATCATCAATATATGTTTCCTGT
>JBFFLX010000321.1:0-2784 GCA_041554435.1 Bacteroidales bacterium | reverse complement strand
GGTCTTTTCGAAAATATTTATAATCTAAACTAACGTATTACTAATTTCTTAGTTTGAAAAACTTCGTTGTTTACAACTATTGAATAGAAGTAAACTCCTGCATCCAGATTCGAAATATCCATGCTTAATTTATTCGAGTTTTGATCAATCTCAAGCTCTTTCACAACCGAACCCAACAGATTCACTATTTTAAGCGATGCGTTGTTGATATTTGTATCAAAATTGTAATCTATATTAATATTACTTGTTGCTGGATTTGGATAAATATTCGAAAATGATATTTGACTAAATATTGTTTCTTCGACTGAAGTTGGTGATGTCCAGTAAACTACTACTACATCCTTATGGTCAGTTGGTTGGTTAACATTGTAAAAACTATACCTAACAACTGTTTCGCCAATAATCCCACCTGAATGATAATATTCAGCTTTTAGATAAGTTAACTCGCTAGATATTTCACCTGCTTGTAGGTCTAAATAAGTTGTACATGTGTCTAAAAGTGGACTATAACATTGTTCTGCAAAGCAAACGGAATTTGAACTACCTTCCATTTCAATAATATTTGTTCTGGCAACATTAACGGTAATGGGTTTGTCAGATATGTTCTTAACATGAGCATAAAATGCAATATATGTTGAATCTGGATTATCATATACATAAACCGTGTCACTTAATATATTGCCATCATAAGATAATTCAAATGATTGGGCGTTAACATATGAAGCAAATAGAAACGCCGCTATAAAAAATATTAGTAGTTTTTTCATCATAAAATGTATTTTCGTTGTCAATGATTGTTCAAATTCCGTACCAAAAATTAATTTGATTGATTTTGCAAAAGTATAAAATATAATTATACCATTAAATACTCATGCATATTATTATATAAGCAGACATCAGCCAAGCATTAATGGTTGCCCTTTTAAGGAGAAAATAAAATAAAATTTATTAATTTGTAGATAAATATTAGATATTTTCAATTGTATTCTACTCAGTTTGGGATTATTAATTCCAAATGCAGGAAACGTTTTTTATGTTAATGTTGTCTAAAAGTTGTTGCTCATTAATAATTTGGGTAAAAGATGTATTAGATTTGCAATAAATATTAACTAAAATTAGAAATATGAAATCGAAAATTTTACTTTTAATAGTTGGATTAAGCTTTAGTGTAGCGGGTGTTTTTGCGCAATCGCAAAGGATGGTGCTTTTTGAAGAATTTACAAGTAGTACTTGTGGCCCTTGTGCTTCTCAAAATCCTGCTTTTGATGCTTTACTGCTTCAAAATACCGATGTTGCAGTTTCAATAAAATACCATATGAGTTGGCCTGCCCCGGGTAATGATCCTTTTTACCTTGATAATGAATCGGAAAATAATAACCGCAGATCTTATTATGGTATTAACTCTGTTCCTCACGTTCAAATGGATGGTGGTACATGGAACGGTCAGCCTGTTCAGGTAACCCAAACCAGAATAAATAATCAGGCAGCAGTTGACTCCCCATTTGAAATGCAGGTACAAACTGAACTTTCTCCCGGCGAGGATACAATATTTGTAACCACATTAATTAAAGCAACTGACGAAATTACAAGCAGTCTTGTTGTACATAATGTTGTTATCGAAGAATATCTTCATTTCAACACACCTCCCGGCGTTAATGGAGAGAAGGATTTTTATAATGTTATGAAGAAAATGCTCCCTTCAGCAAGTGGTACTGTTCTTGAAGCGCCTATGAGTAGCGGAGATTATGTTATTCTTCAGAACTACTGGGCATTGGATTATATTTATGATATCGATCAGTTGGCAGTTGTTAGTTTTATACAAAACAATTTAAATAAAGAAGTTTTTCAATCTGCTTTAAGCAGTGAAGATGCTCTTACTCCAATTTATGCACTTGATGCTGAAGTTCTTGATGTTGAAAATGTTACAACTACTAACTGCTCTGGAAGTTTAAGTCCGAATATTACTATCCGTAATAATGGACAAGTAGACTTAACATCCATGACAATTGAGTTTTCAGTGAATGATGGTCCGGTTCAGTCAACGGAGTGGACAGGTAATCTTTCTTTTCTTGAAACAGCAGACATTCAATTGGATGAAATTACTTTTGATGTGCAGGAATTGAATAGTCTTGAAATTGTTGGAGTAAGTCCAAACGGTTCAACTGACGATTATATGCCAAATAATACTTTTGTATTTCAATTCGATCAGGCTCCTGTGTTAAGCGGTGCTGTAAATTTATTCATGCTATTGGACAATAGTCCTGAAGAAACAACATGGGAATTAGTAAATTCTTCGGGAGAAGTTATTCAGGAAGGTGGTCCTTATGATAATTCAGGAATGAAGATAGTGCCATTGGAGGTTTCAACCATGGATTGCTATGAATTAATTATGTATGATGCTGGTGGAAACGGAATGTGCTGTGGAAACGGAGATGGTTATTATGCCGTTATTTATGGAAATAATCAAACAGCATTCGAAGGTTCAGATTTTACGGATTTGGATCGTAATCAATTTAGTTACGACCCTGTGGGTATTGATGAAATGCCTGCCTTCAGCGATTTGAATATTTATCCTAATCCTGTCGACAACATTTTAAAAGTTGATTTTAATCTTACAAAATCATCAAATGTTGAATTGAAAGTATATGACTTGCTGGGTAAAGTTGTTTACGAAGATTTAGAAGGATATAGCCAGACCGGAGTAAAAAATTATAGTCTACGACTTGAAGATTTACATTCCGGAATTTATCTTCTTAAATTAAATGTAGGTGAACAAACTTATGT
>JBFFLX010000320.1:0-2799 GCA_041554435.1 Bacteroidales bacterium | reverse complement strand
TAGATGCAAGATTGATTTATCTATCAACTTTAGGATTAACAGGGCAATTAATTGATATATCAGGCAATGATGCAAGAACGACTGCTTCTGATGATGCAGTTGAGTTACTTGTGTTAGATGGAAACATAATAACAGGAGATGCTTAAAATGAAATATTTAATAATCATATTATTTTTAGTTTTTTCTTTTTGTGGTTACTCACAATATGAAAAAGACACTGTTTTAAATGGACAGTATGCAATTTACAAGTTAGGAAGTGCTCATTACGTTGAATTATTAGACAGGGATAGATACTATGATTCAAAAATGAGTGTAAGTGCTGCCGACACCGTTATTTATACGGCAATTGGTGAGCCGTTTCCAGAGATTGTAAAATATACTAATAAAATTACAGCCTACGCATTTGAGGCTGGTTGGAGTGCTGACACAACGATTACAATAGGCGTTGATAGTGTTATAATTTGCGCCTACAATACAGGAGCAAAACCCGAATTAAAAGGAACAACAGAAGTTACAGGATGGACTTTGCACAGTGGAAATATTTACAAAGCAACTTTAGCGAGCATAAAAAATTATGTTTTTGTCGATGGAGTAAAAGTAAAAACATCAAGATTCCCCAGTTCTGGATATATATTGGTTGACGTTGTTACCTCTCCGACTGTATTTTCAGCAAGTGAACTAAATGGTGTTGATTGGACAGGCGCAACTGCATTAGCACACATAAGACCGTGGGCTTTTGAAGGCGGTGTAAATGCAAAGGTTGTTTCGAGTGTAGATTCTACAATAACGATAACTGCACAGTATTACCGAAATGATATGTTTGCTACTGGAACGCAGTTTTTTATGCTTAATCACTTGTCTGCAATAGATGGGGCTAATCAATGGGCATTTGATGGAACTTACTTGTATTTGTGGACACCGACAGGAGATTCACCCGCATTGCATACAGTTACAGTTTCAAATGAAGACTATGGAATACAAGGAGCAGACAGAAAAAATGTAACGATTAGAGATTTTAACATAAACGGTTTTGATGTTGACGGTGTATTTTTTGATGGGAAAAATGATAATATAGACATTGTAAACAATACACTTACGGATAATTAAGCTTGTGGGATTCAGATTTTTGACGATACCCTTTCAACAAATATTAATTTGATTGGGAATACAATAAGTGGCTCTAATCGTGATGCGATAAGGTTTCAAGGGAATCACAGTAAAATTAACCACAACGCAATAAGCGAACAGTCTTTAATAGACAATATGAGCATAGATGCCTTTATTGACAAATTTAATACGGCTGTTGGAATTTACGCTTATCGCAGCAATCATACGAATATAAGGTATAACAATATTAATAATACGGGTTATATCGGAATTATGTTTAAGGGATATTCTGATACGGTTTCATATAACGTAATTGATTCTGTTTGCCAAACCCTTCAGGACGGTGGTTCTATTTATTCGCACAATGTGAATACAGGGTCTTTAATTTCAAATAACTTTATTTCAAACAGTGGGATAAATGACGGCTTTAATACAGTTTATGGCGTTTATTTAGACGGTACAGCAGGAAGCATAAAGGTTGAAAATAACTTAGCTTACAATGGGTGGGGTTATGGATTTTTCAGTAACACAGATAATTATAATAATCATTTCCGAAATAATACATCGTATGTTAATAAACTGGGTGCATTTCTTTCTACTTCACATAAAGATTTAGCCACTGGTGCTTTAAACTCAGCAAAAAATAATGTTTTTTATGGAACTGAAATTGACGAGGTATTGATAACCATTCAAGATCCCGAAGGCACGGGAGTTGGTATTGAACTTGATAGTAATAGTTATTACAATATTGCCAATCCGATAGTAGTTGATTCACTAACGCAACCATTTACTTTAGAAACATTTCAAAAACATGGACAAGAAGCCAACGGGGTTACAAATGATAGCACGATAACTTATTTTACGATTACAGATTCTTTAAGCGAGAACTATACACCAAATGGAACTTTTAACGCGAATCAAGCAAATTGGGTTAATGGTACTTGGATAGAAGCGGCAGGAAGACTTGATGGTGGTTCTATATATGGTGTGCAATCTACTACGAACTTTTATTTGCAGCGCAATAATTTTAATATTACAGTTTCAGGAGAAACGCAATTTATAATAAAATTTGATGTAATAGCACCAAATTCGAACCAGTACGGAAAGATATACATGGGAGGTACTGCACTTGATTATTATTTTAAAGCGGACAACGATCGCAGGCATTACGAATTTCCATATACAACATCAAGCAATATAACAGATAGATTGGGATTACGGACATACGGAGAGGTTGGTGATTCGGTTTACTATGATAATGTAGAAATGTACGAAGTTACCACCACTGCAATCGACCCCACCGAGAAATCAAGGTTGTTAGTAAATGATACCTATAAGGATAAATCATTCGCTTTAACAGAAACATACAAAGATTTTATAGCCGACACAGTATTGGTTAGTCCTGTAATATTACCGAAATATTCGCACATGATAATAACCAAGCAGTAAAGCCACCTTTGGAACAAGTTGAACCATTTTAACATGAAATATCAAGACAAAACACAAAAGGAGTTTAGTTCTATAATAAAATTTAAGTTTAAAATTAATATACCAATACAATATGTTAAAGACAGCATTAAGTCAATACGGACAAAGAGAAGTCGCAGGAGACGAGGATAATCCAAATATAGTAAATTACGCAAAAGAAATTGGCTCTAATTGGGTAACCAACGAGCTAGTCCCTTGGTGTTC
>JBFFLX010000319.1:0-2814 GCA_041554435.1 Bacteroidales bacterium | reverse complement strand
ATTTGGGCAATTGTGGAAATCTGCAAGTCAGCGGCAAAATGAAGCTATCATCAAAATAAGCATTAAAATAATCAAAATTAACTCTATTTACAGATATATTTCATTTTAAACTTGATTTATCGTGCTTATTTCACTATTTTTGTATAAATAAAGATAAATACTCATGCTTAAGAAGGTAGCAAAAGAACAAATAATTGATAGAATAAAGTTCGAAAATCCCTGGTGGATAGATAATCAAATTGAAAAGGATTATAACGATATGCCCCGACGTGCATATTTCGAGATTTTCAAACCCCTTGCATATGAAACGGATGTAAGAAGATCAATTGTATTAATGGGCCCCAGAAGAGTGGGAAAAACAGTAATGCTACACCATTTAGTACAGGATTTATTAGATAATGATGTGGAATCAAAAAAAATTGTTTTCATTACAATTGAAAATCCAATTTATAATAATATAAGTCTGGAGGATCTCTTTAAGTATTCAAGAATGGCATCAGGACAAGAAACTACAAAAAACTGGATTGTTATTTTCGATGAGATACAATACTTAAAAGATTGGGAAGTGCATCTTAAATCGTTAGTTGATAGTTATAGAAGTTGTAAATTTATCGTTTCGGGCTCAGCAGCAGCAGCTTTAAAATTGAAAAGTACTGAAAGTGGTGCAGGCCGATTTAGTGACTTTATGTTACCACCATTAACGTTTCACGAGTATATTAGTCTGAAAAATCTTGACCAAATAATTGTTCCTTCAAAAATTCATTGGCAAGAAAACATCTCTGCTTTTTATACAACAACTCATATGGCGGAACTAAATAAACATTTTCATGATTATATTAATTATGGTGGCTATCCTGAGGTTATTTTCTCACAAAAGATTCAATCAAATCCGGGTAGATATATAAGGCAAGATATTGTAGACAAAGTGCTGCTTAGGGATTTACCCAGTATTTATGGAATTAGAGATGTTCAGGAATTGAACACTTTTTTCACTACTATAGCATATAATACTGCAAATGAATTTTCATATGAACGTTTGAGTACTCAATCAGGTATACAAAAGGCTCTTACAAAAAGGTATATTGAATATCTGGAGGCTGCATTTCTTGTGAAACAGGTTAAAAGAGTTGATAATGCAGGTAAAAAATTCAAAAGAGAGAATTTTTTTAAACTTTATCTTACAAATCCATCATTAAGAAGTGCGCTCTTTTCTCCAATATCGCAAAACGATGATTTAATTGGAAATATGATAGAAACTGCCATTTACTCACAATGGATGCACAGAGAATGGTTTATACCATGGTACGCAAGATGGAATAATGGGGAGGTAGATATGATCGGAATTAGTGATAAAACACTAAAGCCTGCCTGGGCACTTGAAATAAAATGGAGTAATAGGTTCTTTGAAAATCCTTTCGAATTAAAAAGTCTGATCAAGTTTTGTAAACAGAACAAATTAAGCAATGCTCTTGTTACTACAATCGATAAGGAAGGAATAAAAGAAGTAGATGGTTTAAAAATTCAATTTGTTCCGGCATCAACATATGCATATACTATTGGGAGGAATACTCTGAATAGAAAGAAAATAAAGTAAAGCCCGGCAACTAACAATTAACTGTTCAGACTTTAGTAGTTAATGAGTGGCGAATAATGGCGCTTGTTCGAAATGAAACGTTTTTTCCTTGTGTAACTATACAACGGTATTACTCTATTTCGTTCTTTAATTATTTATTAAAATATACCCACCCACAAATGTGGCTGTTTTTAAATAATACTAAATTTGAATACTTGTTTTTTATTTACTCTTTTACAAGTTTTGTATTTGGAGAAGAAGTAAAGTCCATTTTTTACAATTTTTTTATACTCACACAAATTATTTTTGCAATAAAACACAACCAATGAATAAGCTGGAATTAAAACACAAAGAAATAATTGACTTCTGCCTTGCAAATTCTGACGAATCCACTGTAAAAAAATATTCAAAATATTTTAAAGAAGGCTACGATGGATATGGCATTGATACGAAAATTTTCGAGTCGCAAAAAAATAAATGGCTGGATTCGTGGAAAAATGAAATGACTATTTCTGATTATTTAAATCTTGGCGATATGCTTATTGCCACCGGTAAATTTGAAGAAGCAAGTTTTGCTACCTGGTTTATCGCCTCAAAAAAAGATGAATTCTCAGTTGAAACATTTAACAGACTTGCAAAGTGGCCGGAAAACGGAATTCAAAACTGGGCTAACACCGATGTTTTATGTATGTTGGTATTATGCGAATTTATTTTCAATGATATTATTCAGCCCAATGACTTTACAGGCTGGACAACTTCTGAGTCGAAATGGAAAAGAAGGGCTGTTCCTGTTACATTTGTTGAAACAATTAAAAAAGGACATAAACCTGAACCTGTTCTGAATGTAATTGAGAATTTAATGGAAGACACAGAAGAAGACGTTCAAAAAGGCCTGGGTACACTTTTAAGAGAAATTTGGAAAAAACAGCCTGAAACAGCAGAAGAATTTCTATTAAAATGGAAAGACAAATGCGGTAGAAAAATTATTCAATATGCCACTGAAAAAATGGATAAAGACGCCAAAGCAAAATTTAAAAAGACAAAAAAATAGAAACAATGGAGTAAACAATTACTAAATTGTTTCAGAAATAGAAAACAAAAAACTGACCGAGGAAATCATAATATAAACTTTCCTTTTGCAAATAACTTATGTAAAGGAATATATATTGTAAGAACTAAAATAGGAAACAGTATTTCAAATAATAAACTTATTATAAATTAGTATTAAATTTACCCGCCAT
>JBFFLX010000318.1:0-2837 GCA_041554435.1 Bacteroidales bacterium | reverse complement strand
CTATGCGCAAAACTTCCTGCGATGTTTTTACAGGCCTTAGTTTAACATCTATTTGTGCCATCGATTCCATGGGTGTAATCTTGCTTGCTGAAATGTTTATGGTTCCCAAATCTACAACATCGGGTTTTAGTTCGATAACCAGAAATTCGGTATGTGAAGTGAACTCAATTTCCTGGCTTTCATATCCCAGATATGAAACTATTAATACTCCCGATTCAAAATCGGTATCGATTAAAAAATTGCCCCAATCATCGCTGGTACAACCCTCGGAAGTACCTGATAATACTATGCTTGTACCTGCTAAAGGGCTATTGGTATTAGCATCTATAACTTTACCTTTTATTACATTGTGTGCCAATAATGTAAACTGTAGAAACAATACAAACAATACTGTTAAATAACTTTGCTTTCTCATTAATTTGTTGGTTTATGTGTTACTAAAATATATAAACGTGTTACTGATATTGTAAAAAAATATGTTTTTTTATTTTTTTGATTAATATTTTACTGCTTATTACTCATGCTTAAAGTTCCGTGTTGAATTCCTTTAATTGCAATTAATTTATTTGCAAGTTCCTTTATTTTAAAGGCTTTGCCTTTAACTGCAATAATTTCAAGGCAATTATCATGATCGAGGTGGAAGTGCTGTGCTGAAAGTATAATGTCGAAAAAATCATGCTGCATATCGGCAAGTTTATTCAGTAAATCACGTTTATGATGATCGTAAACCAGAGAAATTGCACCAGCTACCTCTTGATTTTCTTCCCAATCCTTCACCACCAGGTTCTTGCTAATCAGCGACCTTATTGCCTGAGAGCGGTTAGAAAAATGATTTTTATTTACAAAATCATCCAATTCATCTAAAATTTCTTTTTCCAGAGATACTCCAAATCTTACAACTGACATAGTGTTACTATTTATACGATTAGTGATACTTTACGGGCAAAAGTAAAATAAATATTTATTTGTTAAACAAATAACACTAATTTTTTAGAAATATTTTTATTAGATATTCATTTGAATAAGGATAGGCACAATGGGATTCAAAATAGTATTAGAAATGATTTTTTTACTTCACTAATCTTATAAATACTTCAGACTGAAAAGTCAAACTTATCGGTTTTAGTTTTAAAGTAAACATCCTTGCTGAATTTAAACACCTGTGCAGGTTTATGTGAAACTCCCTTTTGCTTTTCATCCAGCGGTATAATATATTTTATATTGGCAATTTTCTTTCTGAAATTGCGTCTGTCTAATTTTTTATCCAAAATTACTTCATATAATTTTTGAAGTTGAGTTAATGTAAATTTTTCTGGTAAAAGTTCAAATCCAATTGGCTCACGACTCAACTTAATTCGTAATGCCTCCATAGCTTTATCAATTATTTTATCATGATCGTAACCTAATTCCGGTAATTTGTCAATGGCGAACCATTTTGAGCTACTATGAAATTCATCGGGATTAATTTTTTCGCAATCAACTAAGGAGTAATAACCAACAGATATAACGTGATTTGGTATGTTTAGTCCGGTTTTTTCTTTCCAAAGTTCATCTTTAGGTTTGTTTAGTCTGCCGATATCACCAAAGGTATAAAATTGCTCAAGATAAATATTATCTAAACCAGTTTTCTCCTTTAATATTCGTTTCGCTGCATCGTCAAGAGTTTCATTTTCAAGCACATGGTGTCCTTGAATAGTATAATCCTTAAATATAAGTTTATTAGAGTTATTCTCATCCCTTAACTCTCTTTCGGTTAACATAATGTTTAGTTTTTTTAAATCGAAACCAAAAATTACACAGTCGACAGATAGATTTGGAATAATTGAAGTCATATGTTTCTTTTAGTGGATAACTTGTATTATGCAAATATAAAGCAAATAATATAGCATTTCCTTTTCCTCCTGATGGAAATAGAAAGAACTTCTATGTTGTTAAAAACACAAAAACTTAATACAGTTTGTGTTATTTTTTTGAAATGTATTTTCGTAAATCTGAATTCAGAATATTAGTAAGTTCATATTCGCTCTCCTGATTTGTTTCCAAAAACAAAAACCCAAATATCGTAAAATTCAAAAAGTCAGTTTCTCTGATTTCCAGCGGCTTACTAAAATCTTTTATTAGTAAATCATAATCGAATGACTTAATATCCTCTTCTTTTATTCCTGAACTATTGTTTAGAACAATAAGGCTGTACTTCTTTCCCTCTTTGTTTTTCAAAAGTTTATCCCAATCAGGAACTTTTTTGTTCACAACATAATCGTAGGTATTTATTTGGAAGGCATGCCAACTCAAATCGGCAGATGTACACCAACCACCAAATCGCATTGGATTTACTTCGATGGCATTTATTGAATTGTTCGAATCTATTCTCAGTTCTATGTGAGCAGGAAAGTTTTTGATATTTGCTTTTGTACCAATATTGCTGATGTATTTATGTATTTGATGATAATTATCAAGAATTATTTCTTTGGAAGTGGAGTAAACCCTGTCGTAAACATCATCATCCGATGAAAATATATGCTTCATAATATTAAGGATAACCACTTCTCCGTCATTATCAAAATAGCAATCTACAGCATATTCTTCCCCCGGAATTATTTCTTCAATAATAAAATTATTGCCATCAAGAACTTCCTTTGGATAAGCCGTTACAAGTTTTTCCATTTCTGCATCAATTTCATCTAATACAGTAAGCCATTCATTTTCACTATTTACTTTATGCACTGCTATTGAGAAAAACCCTACTGCTGGTTTAATTATAAAAGGGTATTTTAACTCATGTGGATCTAAGTTTCTAAGTTCTTGATATTTAACGCCTAAATAATAGAATTGAGGAT
>JBFFLX010000317.1:0-2838 GCA_041554435.1 Bacteroidales bacterium | reverse complement strand
TTCAAATTTAACATAAGGCACTTGATGAAATCTATAATGGAAAATTGAAAATGGACAATGAAGATTGGTGACTGATGACTGGCGACTGGTCATTGGTTGGTTAGTCATTGGTCATTGGTTGGTCATTGGTCATTAGTGGTTTAGACACGACTCATAACTTTAGGCACTTTTTATGTTGCATGTCACAAGTTACAGGTTCGTTTTGGGTTTCAAATGTAACTCTAGGCACTTGTAACTCCAGGCACTTATAACTTTAGCGCACTTCCAATCAATCCATCAATTCAAAGTCGAGTTGGCGTTTTAGCAGATCTACTTTTTTAACTTTAACATTTACCTCATCACCAAGGCGGTAAACCTGACCGTATTGTTTGCCGATTATACGATAATTATCTTCATCCAGATAATAATAGTCTCCCTTTAGTTCGTTGAATCTGATAAGTCCTTCGCTGTGACTTTCTTTTAGTTCAACAAAAATGCCCCATTTGCTAACACCGGAAATCAAACCAGGGAATACCTTACCGACTTTATCTTCCAGAAATTCAACTTGTTTGTATTTGATAGATGCTCTTTCTGCCTCGGCAGCCATCTTTTCCATATCGGAAGAATGTTTGCAAGCCTCTTCATAAGCATCCTGATTTGCCGATTTTTTTCCTTCCAGATATCCTTCCAGCAAACGGTGAACCATCAGGTCGGGATAACGACGTATTGGTGATGTAAAATGTGAATAGAAATCGAAACCTAAACCATAATGGCCACCATTTTCTGTTGAATAGATGGCTTTCGACATGGTTCTTATGGCGATGGTTTCTATCATATTTTCTTCACCCTTGCCTTTTATCCTGTTAAACAGACTATTGTATGAACTTGCTAGTTCAGTTCGAGAAGAAACATTTAGTCCGTAACCAAGTTTTTTGAGGAAGCCCACAAAAGTTGCAAGTTTTTCAGGGTTGGGTTCATCGTGAATTCTGTATACAAAGGTTTTAGGAATTTTTCCTCCTTTTGGTTTTCCAACAAAACTAGCAACACTTTTATTTGCCAGCAGCATAAATTCCTCCACAAGATGGTTTGATTCCTTTTGCTCTTTTATGAATGTTTCAATGGGTTTTCCTTTTTCGTCGAGTTTAAATCTAACCTCTTCGGTATTAAAATTTATGGATCCGGCTGCAAAGCGTTTTTCTCTTAAAATACTCGCCAGTTTATGCAAACTCAAAACTTCATCAGAAAATTTTCCATTTCCATTTTCTATTATCTCCTGAGCCTCTTCATAGGTAAACCTATGGTTAGAATTAATGACTGTTTTTCCAAACCATTGATCCAGAACCTCGGCTTTTTCATTCATTTTAAAAACTACCGAAAATGTAAGTTTATCTTCATTCGGGCGAAGGGAGCAAACCATATTTGATAATTTTTCCGGTAGCATAGGAATTACTCTGTCGACCAAATAAATTGATGTAGCCCTGTTATATGCTTCGTTTTCCAGGGCTGTGCCGGGTTTCACATAATGCGATACATCGGCAATATGAACACCTATTTCATAATTACCATCATTGAGTTTTTTAATTGAAATGGCATCATCAAAATCTTTGGCATCCCAAGGGTCGATGGTAATTGTGAACGTATTTCTAAAGTCTCTTCTCTTCTTAATTTCAGAAGAAGGGATATTTATATCAACTTTATCGGCTTCCCTTTCTACTGCTTTTGGAAACGATAAAGGGAAGTTGTACTCAGCCAGTATTGAGTTCATTTCCACGTCGTTATCACCTGGGTAACCGAGAATATCGGTAATTTCCCCGAAGGGATTATTGGCATGCTCCGGCCAGTCGCCTAGGGTGGCAATTACTTTTTGACCATTTTTAGCACCGTTAATCTTCTCCTTTGGAATAAAAATATCGTGCGGCATATTCTGGCTGTCGGGAATAACAAAACCATAGTTTTTATCCAGTTCCAGAATACCCACAAAAGTTTTCTTTTTACGCTCTATTATTTCAACTATCTGGCCTTCATTTTTATGCGATTTCCTTTTGGGAAACATAAGGACTTTAACAATATCGCCATGCAGTGCATGACCGGTATTATTTGCTGAAATAAACACATCATCACCACCTTCATCAGATATTACATATGCTTTACCGGTTTTCTTTAAATCAACACGACCGGTAATAGTTTGCTTTTTATTTGCCAGTTGGCGAAGTTTTTTTGGATTAATAATATATTTTCCGGGTTTAACCCGAATTATGTCTTCTGATAATTCAAGATCACCTACAATCTTCATTATCAATTCTTTTCCTGCGTTATCGCTGATCCCCAAACGATGTGCAACTTGTTTATAATTGAAGTTTTTAAAGGGGTTATCAGCAAAAACACCTATCACCATTCCAATGAGGGCGCTTTTCGGTTTTTGTTTATTATTTTTCTTTTTCATCTTGATTACAAAGATAGCTTATTAACCAGGAAACTTGCGATTATAAGTCTTTAATTATGTTAATAATGAGTGCCATTGGGCAATTAGTGAATTATAATTAATTACTGATTTAAACTGAAAAACATCAAAATTAAAGGAAAATCATAAATTTACGTATGTTTATATTTAGATAAGTGCTATATTGCACTCTTTTAAATCAATAATCTAAACATTATGAGAAGAATTTTACTTTTATTAATTGGAATAGTTGTATCCGGCAATATGATATATGCCGGTGGACTGGTTACAAATTCTAATCAAAGCACAGCATGGACTCGAATGCTTGCCAGAGATGCATCCATAGGAATAGATGCAGTTTACTACAACCCGGCCGCATTGGTAAAACTAAAGGACGGATTTCACATTTCCATCAGCAG
>JBFFLX010000316.1:0-2848 GCA_041554435.1 Bacteroidales bacterium | reverse complement strand
GTTTGTTGTTTCCAAACTTTTAGGTCATAAAAATGTGAAAACAACCCAAATTTACGCCAAGGTGATAGACCAAAAGAAAATTGAAGCCGCAAATAGAATAAATTTAGACCTATATGGATTATCAGACTAATTATACCAATACATACAATCAAACCTTTTTAAAAAGAGAAGCGTTTTTTAAAGAACAGTTGGTTTTAGCCAAACAACTGAACCAAACATTCAATTATACCAGCAATACCTTATTAAAAAACTCTTATGAGTTTTTAACTTCGAAAATTGATCACTTCATGGAAGAACCATATCTTGAAATAATGATTTTATTTAACAACAGATTTTCAATGTATGAAGACAATCGAATTAAAAATATCATGGAATATAAAATTGAACCCTTTGTTGCTGCATTAGATCATAACACAACTATTAATTTAAATGAGATTATAGGCAAAATAGCGGAGCTCGATGCCATAAAAGAAGCCTCAAGAATATTTAGCAATAATTACAATCTTGATAAATTCATGTATATCCTGAATGATTTTAAGAAATTTGAATTAAAAGAATACCCTGGACCCCTTGAAAACTATCCTATCTATATAAAACTTCGTGATAAAGTTTACCCAAAAAGTAAAACAGGAAAAACCGCCATTAAAAACACAGCAGAAAACGAGGATGTTTATTTAGATATAAAACAGGTAGCCGAACTTACCAATTATAAGGTTTCAACTATTTACGATTTAAAACATAAAAGGAAAATTCCGTTCTACAAAAATGGCGCGAAGCTGCAGTTTAAAAAATCTGAAATTCTTGAGTGGATGGAAAAAGGAAAAGGAACAACAAAAGAGTATCTAGAAGAAAAAGCGAATGAATATATTCGAAAAAACAGCTAAAAATTAAATTTTAACGTTAAACGAACGTTTGTTTAACGCACAATTAAAAATCAACTATGGAAGCCGAATTTTATATTTGTGAATTTTGCCAAACAAAATTCAAACCAAACAGAAGAAAAGCGCAACGATTTTGCTCTTCAACTTGTAGGGTTAAAAACCATCACCATAAAAATAGAATTGAAAAACCGCTAGCTATTGCAACTATTCCCGAAATCGAAACTGAAGTTATGGCAAGTACGATATTCAAACCTGACAAACTTAAAGTTGAAAAAATGAGTGCGGCTGGAATTGGGAATGCTGCGGCAGGAACCTTACTGGCTGATAGTGTAAAAGCTGTGGCCAATCATATATTTGGATCAGCGCAAAATGATCCGGCTACAAAAGGAGATATTCAAGAACTTAAAAACCTAATTAATACCAGATATTTTAAAATTAACAATATAGATACCCGATATGATGGAGCCCTACCCTATTTTGATAAATCAACAGGGAATGTTATTTATCTTGGAGGAGGCCTATTTAATCCTGCTTTTAATACACCCTAAATAAAGCCTTAATTATTTCTTAGCAGAATGAAATTTTATTATTTGAAAAGATTTTATTCGTTCTTAATTCAAACATCCGTTGCCAAAAGCCATTTCCATTACTTTTTACTACTTGGTAAATAAAAGCCAAAATTTTACTCAAAAAAAATAAAATATTTAACCATGAAGATATGCTTGCTAATTTATCAGGAGCATCTGCTTTTCAATTATCTGTAACCATCCCTATTAACATTAAAAAGAAAGAAGAACCTTATTTCTTTGCAAAAAATTAGTGTTGGCAGAAAATACTTCAATAGATCTCTATAGCATTTTTATGATATAAATAGACAAATCCTTCTAATAATAGTGAAAACAACTATTTATTTTCATTTTATTAGAAGGATCTAAAAGATTAAATACCCTACTATAATTTGTTAATTGAAAAAAACAAACATATTAAAACCTTAATACACGTTTCCACCAAGATTTTTTAGCGCTGTCTTCCTCATAACCATAACCATAACCATAACCATAACCATAACCGTATCCACCTCTTTTTAAATCTACATCATTAATAATTACTGCCATATTTGGTAAACGCTTTTCGCTGTGCATTTTTTGCGGTATTTCCAACAATCGTTTGTCTAAATAGTTAGCTCTTACCACATATAAAGTCAAGTTGGCGTGATGGCTCAAAAGCAGGGTATCTGTAACTAAATGAACAGGCGCAGTGTCCACAATCACAAAATCGTAATGCTCTTTCCCATAGGCCATCACTTCATCAAAGCGGCCGTTCATTAACAATTCTGAAGGATTTGGGGCCGTAATCCCTGAATTTAAAATATCAAAATCAAATTCCGGATAATGGTCTATCACATCCGAAACCTTCAAATTATCATCCATTAAAAAATGGGTCAGTCCTTTGCTGGGTTTCAGATTTAAATATGCATTTAATTTAGGTTTTCTGACATCGCCGCCAATCAACAATACTTTTTTATTGGACTTAGCCAATACCATTGCCAGGTTTATTGAAATAAAAGTTTTTCCCTCCGATCCCAGTGTTGAAGTAAAAAATATTGTTTTGGAACGTTCCTTAATTCCCGAAAGCATAAAATAAATATTGGTTCGTAACATTCTTATTGATTCTGCAATACTGTCTTGCTCATTTTCATCAACCACTATTTTGTTTTCTGATTTCGAATGTGGTATCTCCCCCAAAATAGGTGCTTTTACAACGGCTTCCACATCTTTGCTGGTACGTATTTTATTGTCAAACAAAAACATAAGGTATAGCCCTAAAAAAGGAATGACAAAGCCTATGGAAGCAATAGTCCAGTGGCACCCAAGCGAAATACCATCTATCTGGCTGCTTTGTTGTTGGGAGCCTTGATTCCTTTTGCCATTATTTATGTGATGCAATTGCTGGACAATAAAATACAT
>JBFFLX010000315.1:0-2864 GCA_041554435.1 Bacteroidales bacterium | reverse complement strand
CATATGATTAAGTTTTTTTTGGTGAAATTGGGAATAAAAATTAGTTGTTGTTAAATTGTAAATCGAAATATAAAACAAGAATTTTTATGAAATGGGACAATATAGTATGATCAAAAAATTATGGAAAACACTATCTCACCTACAAAAATAATATTCATAAAGTATCAGTGGGTGATAATATGCTTAAACTTCTTTATATGAAACCGATTAAAATTCTCTTAATAATTCTTTTTTTTAGTCCTTTTGTCACTCTGGCTCAATCTGTTTACACACAAATGCCGGATGATGAGGAAGCGCTTTTTTTTACTTCTGAGTTATTTAACATTAAGGCAAATGGTAGGCAAGATGTCTCCGATGCGCTTCAATTGGCTATAAATAAGCTTAAAAAGGAAAGGAACTTTGGAATTTTATTCATTCCGGAGGGGAAGTACCTCATTAGTAAAACCATTTACGTTCCAAAAGCCATTCGTATTATAGGTTATGGACAAAACCGTCCTGAATTTATTTTAGCTGAAAACACCCTCGGCTACCAGGATCAATTCAATTATATGTTTTGGTTTACCAGCAATTTGGTAGAAGATGGACAGGAGCCAAAAGATGCCACTGCGGGCACCTTTTATAGTGCCATTTCTAATATTGATTTTACAATTGAAGAAGGCAACACCAAGGCAATTGCGCTTCGCACACATTTTGCACAACACAGTTTTGTTAGCCATTGTAATTTTTATATTAATGAAGGCTATGCCGGAATTTATGACTTAGGAAATGAAATTGAAGATTTAAAATTCTTCGGTGGCGAATATGGGATTTCTACTGCAAGAACATCTCCGGGATGGCCCATGATGATGTTAGATCTGTATTTTGAAGGTCAGAGAAGTGCTGCGGTTTTGAGCCGAAATACCGGAATGTCTATAGTATCAATGCACGTAAAAAATACTGCGGTTGCTATTGAGTTGCAGGATAGTATTTCAGATAGATTATTTATGGAAGACTGCCTTTTTGAAAACGTAGAGAAAGGTGTGGTAGTCGGGGTTGAAAATAAATCTATCAACCAAATAAATTTACTGAATATTTATTGTAATAATGTAGATGTACCTGTGTACTTTTCTCCTGGCGGGGAAAGCATTAGGGGTAAAGGCAAGAAATATATTATCAAAAACTTTGTATATGGTTTGATAATGGATGATATGACGGATGATTCCAAATATAAAACTGTCGCCGACATTATAGCCGTTGATGTTGTTCCCACAAAGCTGGACAAACTTATACCTAATCTGCCTTCCATGGACACATGGGTAAATGTTAAAGATTTTGGAGCCTTAGGCGATGGTAAAACCGATGACACACAGGCAATAAAAGAAGCTATTGCCAGGCATAAAAATGTTTATCTGCCAACCGGTTGGTATCGGGTTACAGAACCTATTAAGTTAAGAGAAGGAACTAACTTAATTGGATTGCATCCATACGCTACCCAAATAATAATTAACGAAAGCGAATCCAATTTTAGTGGATTTGGAGCAGCGGTTCCGGTGGTGGAATCATCAGAGGGAGGTGATGATATTGTTAATGGCATTGGTATTAATACAGGCGCCTATAACTACCGTGCTGTTGGATTAAAGTGGATGGCCAATCAGAATTCCCTGATCAATGATGTGAAATTTGTAGGGGGACATGGACACATAGCAAAACCGGGAGAACCATCTCACAAAAAACCCCGGGATGGTAAAATCAGTAGTCCTTCGAAGCCGGTTTATAGCCAAGGAATGGATAAGGCATGGGATAATCAGTATTGGAGCCTCTGGATTACAAATAATGGGGGAGGAATCCTCAAGGATATCTGGACGGCAAGTACCTATTCAAGTACAGGTTTATATATCAGTAATACGTCAACTCCGGGAAAAGTTTTTGCCATGTCGATAGAACATCACGTCCGTCAGGAGGCTCGCATGAATAATGTTTCCAACTGGAAATTCTACGCTTTTCAATTTGAGGAAGAAAGCAAAGAAGGGAAAAATGCCCAAACACTGGACCTAAACAATTGTAAAAACTTAATGTTTGCAAATTTCTGGATGTACCGGACAATTCGTGTGAACACTCCAAGACCATGGGGAGTAAAAGTGTCGAACAGTTACAATATCGATTTTCGGAATATGCATTCCTGGACACAGGTATTGCAATTGCCCGAACGTACCATTTTCAATATGGACAAGAATTTGATTGTATATCCCGGTGATTTTGCCAGAATAACAATAAGCGGCAAAGAGAAATCCAATAAAAATGAGTGTTCCAATAATATTGCAGAGAAATTGAGCTTTGGCTATGAATTCGCAACGGGTGCAGTTTCTGATAGCAAAGGAAATGTTTACTTCTGCGAAAATCAACAGAAACGTATATACAAATGGTCAGTTGAAACCAATACTATATCTATCTATGCTGATTACCCTTACAAACCTTTGTCGCTGGGAATAGACACTAAGGACAATTTGATTGTAATCTGCCGTTACGACCCACAGCCAGGCTTTGATGATGATGAACAAGCCAAAGCAATTAAAACACTGCCTGACAATAATCCCTTTTATAGTAGTTGGGGCAATGGAGACTGGTCATGTCTGGCCTATGCCATAAATCCTGATAATGTGGATGATATGCAGGTACTAAAACTTATGAAGACGAATGATGTGAAAAATGTAGAACGTATAATTCACCCCACACACCGATGGAGAGAAGATTTTGAGGAAGTAGTCACAAGTTTATCTGAAACAAGTTTTGTTGCACCCGATAGTGTTACTATTATTCCCAATACTTTTGATCTCGGGCGCTCAGTACAGCTTATGGCAGTTGCTCCCAAGCAAACCAATCCTGTT
>JBFFLX010000314.1:0-2920 GCA_041554435.1 Bacteroidales bacterium | reverse complement strand
CAATTAACCGATAAATAAAATATAAATACTTATTAACTGCCTAATAAATATTTATCGAAATTTGAAACATGGTAAAATTAAACTTATTGGTTTGTCATTAGATAGTTTGTAGTATAACATATTTTTATAGTGTTTGGTTTATTTCAAATATAGTAAATTTTTTCACATTATCACTTTTAGTTTAGTTTGTATGAAACTCTTAAGTATAAAAACTTTAAATTGATATAAACTGAGTATAATAATACATTTCATTATCAAAAGGTTAAGTTTGTTGTTATCTGGCTATTTTTAAGTGGGTGCTAACATTTCAATATAGATAAAACCTTTTTTCAATTTTATTTCACTTAAAAGGTTTATCATTGAGCAAACCATATCCATTTGTTGTTTTGCCCAAACAGGATTAGTTTTGGTTGTTAGGAGCATAAGTTTTGGTAAGGCTATTAAAGAAAAGGTGCTTGTTTTTGTTAATACTATTAATATTTTATTTAACAACAAAATATTAACTCTAATAAAAAATGGGTATTTACTATATCTTATATCTATCACTGATAATTAATTTTAAACAATATTTAAACATGTAATATTCCTAACCGCTTAGCCTCTTCAACCACAGAAACTAATTTGTTTTTATCCAACTTTTTAAAAATATTCCTGCAATGAAATTGGATGGTGTTTTGCTTTAGGCCAAGAATTTCACAAACATTATCGCGAGAATTCCCTTCTGCCAGGAGTTTTAATACTTGTGTTTCTGTTCTGGTTAATAGATTGTTTGATCTTGAAATAGTTGAAGTTAATTCAAATATATTTGGAATATCGCTACCTGCCACAGTTTCCCCTTTAAGAACCGCCTTAATAGTTTCAATAATTTCTTGCTTACCACAGTATTTACTTATTATTGCGTCAGCATTATTTCGCCATGTATTAAAGATAACTTCAGGATCTCTTTCACCGGTTATAGCAATAACTTTTTTCTCGGGATACTGTTTTTTAATAACTAAACAGAATTCGGAACCGTGCAATCCGGGCATCACCAAATCCAATAAAACTACCTTTGCATTTGATCTTTTTAATCGAGTTTGAGCCTCGGCGGCATTATGTGCAAATCCACTTACTTTGATTTTATCTATCTCAGGATCAAAAATTTGTTTTAATCCTTCGATAAAAACAGGATGATCATCTATTACAAATAGGTTTATCATAACAAGTGTTTTTAAATCACCTGTACAAACCTATTAAGTGTAATTGGTTAAAAAAAGGTAGTAAAAAGGTAGTTTTTTTATACTTAATTGAGGTGGAATTAATAAATAACACCTCTCTTTTTGGCGGTTTTTATTACTTCGCGCATATTCTTTGCGTCATACTTTTTTAGAATATTGCGGCAATGAAAATCAATTGTATTTATTGAGCGACAAAGTTTATCGGCGACCTCCTTGCGAAGATAACCTTCAGCAAGTAATTTTAATACTTCCATTTCTGCATTAGAAATTTCCGGTTGATTATTATATTCTTCGAGTTCCTGATCGAAGAAAAATGGAACATTGGCTCCTATTTTTCTTAAACTACTGCCTGAGTTAATTGTGTGTATAGTATCAACTAATTCATCAATTTGACTTCCTTTCAATAAAATAGCATCAACATCCTTTAGCCACACATTAAAAAGAACATCGGGGTCAAGTTCTCCGGTATAGGCAATGACCTTTATTTCGGGGTAACGCTTCTTTAGTATAGAGCATATTTCAATTCCATTCATTTCAGGAATTTTTAAATCTAATACAACAACATCAATAAAAAGTTCTGGAATTTCTTTTAATGCTTCTTTCCCTTTTGTAGAATACCCTTCAATTGATATTTCATTTGTCTTTTCCTCAATAGATGTTTTTATCCCCATTAAAAGTGCGGGGTGATCGTCGACTAGATAAATATTTATCATTTCTTTACTGGAATTTCTACCATAAAAATAGTTTCCTGTCCGTTGGCATCTATAAATAATTCTCCATCCATATATTGAACTCTTGCTTTTACATTTTTAAGTCCCATTCCATCGGAAAACTCATCAATATTAAAGTCAGAACCATTATCAATAACCGACAAACTCATTAAATTATCATGGTCAATTAACTCAACAAAGATATTATTTCCGTTTGAATGTTTTATGGCATTATTTACCAACTCAAATATTAGATAGTACAGATTAATTTCCAAGTTTCCGGGAAGTCTTTTACCAACATTCGTTTTAAAATCAACATTAAATCTACCAGTATTTGATAAAGTAAGAACTAAATTATTTACCGATGGTATAAGCCCCATTTTATCTAGTCTTGTTGGCATCATTCTATGCGACATGTCTCGTACCGACTGTCTTATATCATCAATAAGACTTGTTAGTTCATTATACTTAACAGCGTTTTTTAATTCTGAGTCGATAGTGAGCCTCAAAGTTCCCAAACCGGCCCCCAAACCATCATGAAGGTCCATTGCTAATCTTTTTCGCTCTGAATCCTGCCCTTCTATTATGGCATTGGCAACCTCCAATTTTTTATCTTTTTCAAGGGAAATTACTCTGGCCTTATTTAATTGTAATTTTTGTCGGTAGTAAAGTAAAAATATGGTTAATAAGATAACAAGTAACAACACTATGCTTAGATATATCCAAAGTGTAAAATTTCTATTCTTCTGAACGAGTATTTCTTTTTCTTTTTGTTCTGTTTCGAATACGGTTGACAGAAATAGGGATTGTTGAATTTGTTTGTTTTTTTCAACTTCTTTTAATACACGATCTGATGAATCTTTATAATAGTAAGCCTTCTTATAGTCCTGTACATATACATAAAAATCGCTGTAAGAATCATAAACATTAGCCTTTAAGAAAAGAAAATCATGTTGTTTAGTAATATCCAGTGCATATTTCAACATTAGTTTT
>JBFFLX010000313.1:0-2928 GCA_041554435.1 Bacteroidales bacterium | reverse complement strand
TGTTTGATCCAACAAAAATGTCTCCCTGGGGGCTAATGTCGATTGATAAAAAACTAAAATCATCTATATTGTAAACAAAATCCCATGTCTTGGCATTATCAGTTGAGCGGTAGACTCCTCCTATAGTGTTAGTTCCGCCTACGCCAACAAAAATATCTCCATTGTCATTTACATCTATACAACGAATTTTTGTTGTATCAGGAAAATACAACTGCTCCCAAAAATCCTGCGAAATAGCACTGCTCGATATCAGGCATAATAGAAAAACAAACAGCAATTGGTTGAGTTTTTTCATTTGATGGTTTTTATAATATGTTACAAGTATATGAAAAAACTATTAAAATTGTTAAATTTCAATAATAGTGGTTAATTATTTTTATTTATAAGATTGACGATTACTTTTATCATTGTATCTTTTTCTTCTGGTTTGCTGAGTGCTATCATTAAAGTCAAAGCAACTAATGTGTTGTCGGCAATTCTTTTCATTCCATTTTTGTAAAAAAGTATTCCATTACGTTCAAGGAAGTATAAAAACATAAAGGCAGCAATTCGTTTGTTTCCATCTGTAAAAGAATGGTTTTTAGTTATAAGATATAGGAGCATTGCTGCTTTTTCCTCAATACTTGGATATAAATCATCTCCATTAAAAGTCTGATAAATTGTTGATACTGAACTTTGAAAAGATTTGTCTTTTTCATTTCCGAAAAAAACATTATTTCCATATGCTTTTTTAGCCAACATAATCTTATTCATTGCCTCTTCATAAGTTAATTGATATGTTTCTTTACCAGATGTTTCTATTATCTGAAGGCTTTGATAATCATATTGATCTAATATATCAAGTGCATATGCATAATCGGAAATTATTTTTAACAATCCAACACTTTCATCATTTGTTAATTCTTTAAATTCTAATGCTTTTCCCAGAATTTTTACAGAGTTTTGCAACTCTTTAAGTTGTTTATTTTGTTCTTTAAGCTTTCGTTCATTTAAAGCAAAACCTTTTAATAAATATTCACTAAGTATTTTATTTGCCCAAACTCTAAATTGTCTTCCTCTTTCTGAATGAACCTTATAACCAATTGATAATATAACATCTAAATTATACATTCCAATTTGTCTTGTTACAGTTCTATTTCCTTCTTTACGAACTTGTGCAGTTTTTGCACTAGTTGCATTTTCATTAAGTTCTTTAGTTCTATATATATTTGTAATATGTCTGCCTATTGAGGTTCTGTCAGTCAAAAAAAGTTCCGAAATTTGAGATTGATTAAGCCAAACAGTATCCTTTTCAATGCGGACTTCTATTTCTGTTGATCCGTCATCGCTTCTAAATATCTCAATTTCTTTATTTTCCATTCATCAAATCTAATAAACTAAATTAAACATTCAAATTTCAATTTTGCAAAAGATGTATTTATTCTGTCACTTTTTAAATTGAAAATACTATTGAGGAAAGGTTTAGTTTGATATTTGTATTTTGTTGCTTGAAATAATCCTACTCCTATCACTCAAAACAACAATATAAACACCATTATTAAAACTGCTGATATCTATACAAATTTCTCTCTGATTATCCGGCTTAAAGCCTTGTTTATAAACCACTTTTCCTTCACTATTTATAATACTTACAGTAGGGTTTGAAAGTTTTGTGTTTTTATAAGTTATTGTGAGATTTGTTGTTGCGGGGTTTGGAAAGCAGTTTAAAACATTGTTTTTTCTTGTAATTAGATGTTTGTTTACACTAACAGGGATACTACTTTTATATAGTCGAAAATCAGGATATCCGCCCATGGCATATAAATAATTATTGCCGGCAATAATAATCTCATCAACAGCTGAATTATCAATGCCAACGGTATCCAAAATCCATGTTTCACCATTATCTTCTGAATGCATTACTCCTCCACCATCGGATGCCCCAGAAAATTTATAACCCAAATAAATATCATTATTCTCGTTAATTTCAATGCTATGAATTTCCGGGTAATAAAGTAAAGTATCCCATTCGCCTATGCTCTTGTTATATCTGTATAAACCACCCTGACCTGTATAAAAATGCCCCATAGATCCTGCAAGAATATTTCCTGTACAGTCAACAGCTACAGATCTTAAGTAAAAGTCTTTGAGACCAATATTTGTCCAGTTATCACCATTGTCGCCACTTAAATATACACCGCCTCCATCACCAACCCAGTTTGTACAAACTGCACAAATTGAATCTTCTGTGATTGATGAAATCTCAGAATATAATTCTGCTCCTCCTTCTGCATCTAGGACTAGTTCCCAGTTATCGCCTTCATCAACAGATCGTATTATTCCGGAATAACCTCCTCCAAAAAATGTTGAATTGAGATATTTAAGTTTTCTTATATTCCATGAGGGATTATGTGACTTTAATTCCCAAATATCTTCAATCATATATTTATAAATTTTTGATGAAGTAGTTGCAAATAATTGATTATCATTTGTAAATTCTAGATCATAAGCGAATTTTCCAGATAGACCGATATATTCCCATGTAGCACCATTATTATCTGATTGATAAACCCCCGTTTCAATAGGTTGTTCTGTTCCAATATATAAATCACCATTATCACCTACCTCAAAAGATAGTATTTCAACTGAGTCAGGTAATGGAATTTGCTCCCATGCAATCTGAGATAACAAATAATTAGGAATTGAAAGAAAACACAACATTAATAAAAATAAGCATAAACTTATTCCTGTATTTTTTCTGCTCTGAATATTTTTTGAGTTATTCATTTGATGGTTTTTACAGTCACAAAAATACTCAATAAACTTATCATTCACAATTATTGGAATTCTGAAAAGATATAGTTATTCATATTTTTTAAGACCTTGTGAGTTTGGCTCTTTTTTTATTTCCCCTAATCCCTAAAGGGTGAAAAAAAGAGCCAATTTTAG
>JBFFLX010000312.1:0-2956 GCA_041554435.1 Bacteroidales bacterium | reverse complement strand
TATATGATTTTATAATTTATATATATTATAAATAAGATTTATGTTAAAAAATAAATAGTAACTGAGCAAGAGTAAATTCATAAAAAAAGCCACCACGGGGTCCGATTTTCATCTTTCCGACCGTGGTGGCGTAAGCAGCTTTGCTACTCTAGTCGGTGCAAAGATAGCTATTGGAGAGATGTTTTTTAATAATAAATTAATTTAATAACAAAAAAACATTTAAAATGAAAAAAATATTAATGATTACAGCAATATTTTTGCTGGGAATAGGTGGTTTATCTGCACAGAGTGCATGGGAAGTTAAAGTTAATTGGTCCTTAGCGGGAGTTGATTGTGACGATCCTGTTAGTAATAATGTTGGTATTATTGTTGGCATTACTATATATGATGCCGCAAATAATAATGCTATTGTTTGTTATGATGAAACTAATACAGAATCGATAACTGCTACAAGTTCAATTTTTAGTAGCAGTCAGGCCGGGGTTTACGATTATTGTAATACCTATCATGATAATACTCCAAGTTTGACAGTTATTGCTGTTGTACATGTTGTCGATATTGATGAAGAAATAGAACTTTGTCAGGGAAGAAAAACAGAACCTGGGCATCCTTGCGGAGATTTTAGTACAGGATTTGGAATTACAGCAGTGTTTTAGATTGATTTACATTAAGGTGGTGAGATAATCTCACCACATTAAATCTATTTTTTAACTACATTCGTATAATTATGAAGCGATTTTCTATATTATTAATTAATGTAATAATTATTCAATTTGGGATTTCTCAAAACCAAGCAAACATCTGGCATATTTGTCATGGTGTAGGCTTAGATTTTAATAATGGGGAGCCTGTTCCAACATCATATTATCCTCCTGTTTCAAGAAATGCTTATTCTACAATATGTGACGAAAATGGAAACCTATTATTTAGTTGTAATGCAAAACAAATTACAAATAAAAATAATGTTGTTATGCAAAATGGAGACAATATTATTGGGCAAAATAATTCGTCGCAAGGTATAGTGATTGTGCAAAAGCCGGGTTCCTATCATTTGTATTATGTGTTTTCGGTTGACTTTGGACAATTTGTTGATTTAGGGATGCATTATTCTATAGTAGATATGAATCTTGATGGAGGTTTAGGAGCAGTTACTTCAGAAAAAAATGTAGAAATAGAAGCAGGATATGACGCATTTGATAAGTTGAATGCTGCTTACCATGTAAATGGCAAAGATATTTGGATAATTGTAAGAAAGTATACCGAGGATAGTTATGCCTCATTTTTATTAACAGAAAATGGATTAAACCCCAAACCTGTTATTAGTCCAACAAGAGATATTAATAATTTAGTTGATCCAGACGCTACGATTGGGACAATGAAGTTATCATATGATAAAAAATACTTAGTAACTGCAAATAAGTTTGAGGAAGGAGATGACCCTTATATAGTTACTTTTGACATAAACAGATTTAATTCTCAAACCGGAGATGTTGAATTTTTATATACAATTGCACTCAATATTGGGTTACCAACTTCAGATATAGAACCTTTTGCTGTTGAATTTTCTCCCGATTCTAAGTTCCTTTATTTAACTGCATATAATCAAATAAATTCTCCTGATAATTTTATGGAACTTTATCAATACGAAATGCAATATATTGAAGATTCATTGGCATTTATTCAATCGAGAGAAATTATTGCACAAGGACCTGTAAATGGTCTCCAACTAGCAAGAGACGGAAAGATATATTGCACTGGATTTGACTATGGTTCTTATGATTATATTAGCGTAATTAACAAACCCTGGGAAAAAGGAACAGCCTGCGATTATCAGGCAGATGCCATTTATATGGGATATGAAAAAGTATATTGGTTTCTACCCAACCAACTCCTCGATTACCTCCTCCGCTTTGAGTGGGACAATAACTGTTCAGGAGTTCCCATAAACTTTAAACCTAATTTTATACCCGACCCTCAAAATATTATATGGGATTTTGGTGATGGCTCTTCAACCTCAACAGAATTATGGCCTGTGCATACGTACGATCAGGCAGGTGAATATGAAATTAGTGTTGTGGTTCATTATTATCCAACTGATAATTATCCCAATGGAAGAATAGAAAGAACCTCAAGAGTAATAGAAATTAATGCCTCACCCCAGGTTGATCTTGGAGCAGATATGGAAATTTGTGAAGGATCAACATTTGATTTAACGGCAGGCAGCGATTCTGGTTTTTATGTGTGGAGTACCGGAGTTTTTGGTGATGATATGTTTAGTATAACAGTTTCTGATACAGGAAATTATTGGGTAGAAGTAACCAATGAAGCCGATTGCGCTGTACGCGACAGCATCCATATAGCATATTATCCTAAAACCACAATAGACGAAACAAATCTTACAATAATTCCAACTTCCTGCGCAGGAACAAGTGGACAAATACTGGGTTTAAGCGCCATAGGAACAGATCCTCTAACTTATGAATGGTATGATGCCAGCGGTAATTTTATTGTCACCGGTTCTGATATTACAGGCCTTGGAGTTGGCAATTATTTTCTAAAAATTACCGATGGCAACGGTTGTGAAACAACTTCCTCAGCATATACCATCACCGATGCCGGCGATGTTGTAGTTAACGATGTGGTTTCTACTGATACTCATTGCGGACAAAGTATAGGAAGTATTGAAATTGCAGCAGAACCAAATCCCAACGATTTACTATACTCAATTGACAATGGAAACACCTGGCAAACAGGTGATTGGGTTTTTAATAATCTTGCCGCCGATAATTATGAAATACTTGCAAAAGATATTTCAGGTTGTGTGGGAGTTTACAGTAATTCTGTAATAATTAATGATATTCCCGGACCTGTTGTTAGTTCGGTTAATATTACTGATGAAATTGATAATCTTGCCAATGGGCAGATAGATATTTCTGCTACTGTAAGTTCGGGTTCT
>JBFFLX010000311.1:0-2987 GCA_041554435.1 Bacteroidales bacterium | reverse complement strand
TCAACTAGCTAAGATCAAATAAATTACACCTGATATAAGTCGCTAACTATATACAAGTTACAACTTTTCAATGAGAAAATAAATACTATTTTATCAAAACCATCGCTTACAATAAATTAAAGCAGTTGGGATTAACTAAGAATAAATAACATTAAATCGATTGATTTATAAGGGTGGAGGGGGTGCAAATCTCTTTTTTATTTATTCTTAGAGACCACACCCTAGAAAAAGTTAGTCAATGTCAAAATTGTGAGAGGGGGGTATAAGAAAAAAGCAGAAAACAACTAATTGACAAAAAAAGACGTGTCCAAATGAAATAAAGTTGAAACAAACTCTATATAAATTGTAGTGTAATACTTAACTTTTTCATTATTATTTCCTTCATTTTTTGAAAGGAAATAAAAAGTACTCGCATAAACATAGTATTTATTGAAGTACTGTAATTCCTTTATAAAAGGTACTTTTTAGCACGATGAAACACCAAGCACAACAATACATACAAACGTTTGAAACCCTTTAAATTGGGGGCCGGTAAATTCCTTAAACCCTTTTGTATATGTGTACGGTGGTGTAATTGTTTGTGTGTGTATCCAAAATTGGGGGAAAAAGAGAACTTGTTTTTAACAATTGATTTCTGTAAAAGTGAAAAGGAAGTTCAGCAACTTCCTTTTCGTGTTAACCCCCAAACACACGGCATATAGAACATATGCCTGAAATAAAGTTAAGACAAAATATTTTTAAACACATTTCAATTTAAAAAAGTAAGTAAAATTATTTAAAGCCTTAGAATGTTATTAACCCAGCGATCTTGTTTTAGTGTTCATAATTTGAGGAAACAAGGATGCTCTAATAAGTTTTATTTTTTGGAACTAACCTAAATACTAACAAACATCCCGGCTATGAGTGATTTTTTTTATTTGTTCAAAGTGGAAAATTTTCTTTCTACATATCCTATTGAAAATAATAGTATTTCAGGTGCATACAACGTGAAATACTACTAATGAAAGGCTAAAAAATCCAATCGCTATTAATTTGTATTATCTATTTTCAATAATTAATGGCGATACAACGAAAAGCAACGATTAGAAACTAACTATTCTGGGACTTTTCCAGATTCTATAACTCTTTCCGGATTTCCTTTTAATTGATCCTGCCGTTTCGTATTAATTTTAATTGTATAAGACGATACAACCCCCAATGTTATTCCACTTAAACAAACATCGAACAAGTTAAATCTTGTTACAACTTCGCAGTTTCCTGTACCTGGAGTATTAACGTGTGTTCTTCCTACAGGAATGGTTCCCCAAAATATCCAAAACTGCTTACCTTTGGAATATGTATAACTGGCTCCCCGAGTTTCTTTAAAAGTGCCCACTTGTGTTTTTGTGGTCAAGCAGGATGGAGTAATCATTGTTATAGAAAAAACAATAATTAAAAATAGAGCTTTTTTTGTAGTTGAAACCATCTTTCAAAATTTAAAAAATCACCTACTCTTTTCGATTTTCAGCTTACTCGCCTTATAATATTTTTTTAGATAGGTTTACAAGGTATTTTTTCCCCATCTTTCTGTCACAAATGGAGATCACCCCAAATAAATCAAGTTTTGTAAAAAGTTAAGTTGCATTTAGTGTTTATTTGATTGGATTCATTATTTTGATTAAAAATCAAAAATGTATTTGTCGTGGTAATAAATTTGAATGTAAAAAACGCAAGTATATCTTAACCTTGTCCTGAAAGAAGGTCAAAAATGTCTTTTAAGTTCATCTTTTCCAAACCCAAAATGTTATAGAAGTTATATTCTTGGTATGGTACTCAATTTTCAGTTTTTATGCCTATTCAATTTACACATAATTTTTATTTAAAACAACTATAAAATTATGAAAAAAAGATATTACCAAATATTACGTAAAGTTACTTAGTGAGATTATGCTATAATTTATTGAAGATATTTATTGCTGTTTTTATTCATTTTCTAATGAAAACAGGACGAAAAATGATTTCAACCTTGTTTTCCGCCATGAAATATAAACATGAGAATATTCGCTAATTTTTAAGAGAATTGAGCCAAAATAATTTCTCAAGGTTGTTTTTCGTTGAGAAATATAAAAATGACACAAAACAACAAAAATACATTGTTAGAATGACAAAAATTTGTTGACAATTTGAATGCTGTTATGACGAATGTTATTCCCGATGATTACAGTTTCGCAACAATTTTTTCATCAATTAAAGCTGATTAGTATTGTGTGCGCTGATGCCCCTTCCTAATTCAGATCTGAACATCGTTCTTTATTTAATGATTATTCTTTAACTTGTATCTTTCAAAAGCTCAATGACAAAAACACTATTATACCTTTTATTTATTTGTATTTCAGCATTTACACTGGATTGTAAAACAGATGCTGAAGTGTTTGATGAAGGCTATATTACAAGCCTTCATTTAGATACAATAATTGTAAATTTTGAATATGGCGAAGATTTTTCACCATCTGCCTGGAAGAATATTTATGTAGTCTGGATGGAAAATACTACTGCCGGTTTTATTCAAAATATGGTTATCTGTCAAAAACTAATCACCGGAGGTACAACCGGAACTGCCTTGCCCTTTTGGAAAATGAATAAATATCCGCTTTCATCAAGTAACGAAATTGATGCGGTAACTTCTGCAACAAAAGCAAATACAGATTTTTCCGTTTCAGCCGTTTTAAAAGATTCTACCATCAGAAACTTTATTATCTGTTTTGAAGTGGATCGATCATTTGAACCCAATGATTGGTTTTCTGATCAGCCAGCCCTTTTATACGCTGTAAATATAAATCTGGAAGATAACGTTTCCGAATATGAATTATTACCAACAGGCTGGACTCCCAATGAAAATACTCAAAATAAAATTCCGAATTCGCCATTTGGAGTATTACAAGATGAAATGAAATACATTACAAATCATAAAGATGGTGAATCATTCGGCACTTTTGACGAACGAAGTG
>JBFFLX010000310.1:0-3048 GCA_041554435.1 Bacteroidales bacterium | reverse complement strand
TTGTTTTGCTATCTATTCTAATATTCAGCAGAATAATATTCATCAGAAAGTTTACAAAAAAACCATGATAATGTGCATTTTGAAAAGAAGCATAGTAGCATAAAAAAGCTATATCATCAAGCTCGATATGTACAATATTTAGACACTATTTGTCAATTATTTTTACCAATCCACAAACTTCATTTTATTAGAATGCACAATATCAATAGGTTGAGTTTGTGGCATTATTCTGGCATAGGAATAGCAACATAAAAAGCTAATGCGACAAAAACTTAACAATTAGTCTCAATTACATTATAAAGCATTTCAGTGGAAAATATATTGTAACCTGACAATGTTAGAGAGCGTCCAATGGAAACCAGTTGAGATTTTGTGGTATGAATAAGAATTCAGTAGAGAAAGCAACAACTGTAAAAGACATTATAACCAGTCACAAGAAAACAAATCAATCTATCGAAAATACTAATAAGAAAAAGAAACTAACCATGATAAAAAAGAATTTTATAATCGCCCTTCGAAGTTTGATGAACCATAAAAAATATGCACTTATTAATATTTTTGGACTCGCAATCGGATTGGCCTGTTTTATCCTCATCACTATTTGGGTTCAGGATGAATTATCGTATGACAATTTCCATAAAGATGCTGACAATGTTCACATTGTATTCCGAAAAGAAAATGGAAAACGTATTTTTTCATCTTCAAAATTATTAGCTCCAACCATTAAAGAAGAGCTACCTGAAGTTATAGAAGCAACCTGTTTTATGGAGTTTCCTGAGGTCTTCAATTCACATATTCAATATGAGGAGAAAAGTTTTGTTGAAAAAATTGCATTGGCAGACAAACACTTTTTTAGTGTATTTACTTTTCCTCTTCTAATAGGAGAACCTTCGACTGTATTTGCCGAGCCTAATTCGGTATTGATTACAGAACGATTAAGTAAAAAATATTTTGGTGAGGAGGAAGCGATGGGCAAGTCAATTTCTATAAGCATACTTGGACAGAAAAAATTACTTAAAGTAAGCGGTGTATTAGAGAACATCCCACATAATTCCCACATACAGTCAGAACTTATTCTTCCAATTGAATTTATGAATCTTTTGGGATTGAATTGGGAAGGATGGAACAACAGGGCACCACGCACTTATATTCGAGCTCTAAGAAATACCTCTACCGCTCAACTTGAGGAAAATATACTGGCTTGTAAGCATGGACATTTTCCCGAAGAAAACATTAGCTATTCCGTACTTCCTATTACCAAAATTCACTTACATACAAGTAATATTCAATATTTTACCTCAACAGGAGACATCAAGTATGTTTACATATTTAGTGCTATTGCAGCAATTATTCTGCTCATAGCCTGTATGAATTACATGAACTTATCCAATGCGCTTTCATTAACACGTTCAAAAGAAATAGGCATTAAAAAAACACTGGGTAGTAGAAGAGGACAAGTTATTCAGCAATATTTTGTAGAAACGTTTATGATGGTATTTATCGCCCTATTTTTCTCCATTCTCGTGGTTCAAATTTGTTTGCCAATTCTCAATCAATTATCCGCTAAATCGCTATCTGTCCCATACACCAACCCGCAATTTATTTTTACCCTTCTGGGAATTGTTATAACTACAAGTTTAATCTCAGGTATTTACCCTGCAATATTTGTGTCTGGTTTTCAACCCATTAAGGTGTTAAAAGGAAAATTTGTTTCCTCCCCCCAAAGCACAAACATTCGAAAAGGGCTGGTTGTATTCCAGTTTGTACTTTCTATAATAATAATAATAGGCACAATTACCGTTTCTAATCAGCTTAAATTTATTCAAAGCACCAATTTGGGATACGATAAAGAACACATTGTATGTGCGCAAATAAAGGGAGATATCAGCAATAAATATGAAGCTTTTAAAAATGAAATGCTGCAAAGTGGAAGTGTATTAAATGTTTCACGGTCGAGCAACATGGAGGAAGATGGATTAAGCTCAACATTAGCTGTTGAATGGCCAGGCAAACAAGAAGAATTAAAAACGTGGGTGTTATATGTTGACAATGAATTTGCCGAAACCTACGGAATTAAAATGAATGATGGTAGGTTTTATTCCCGCGAAATTGCATCAGACATCACCAACGGATTTGTAATAAATCAAACCGCTGCCAACGAAATGGGATTTGAAAATCCAATAGGCCAAGAGTTAACAGTATATGGTCGAAAAGGAACTATTATTGGGGTAAGTAATGATTTTCATTTTAGTTCGCTTCATAACAAAATTGAACCACTCATATTTTTTGTTCCAAAACCCAAAAAAGTAACTAGAGATTGCCCGGCTTTATCCATGAGAATAAAACCAAATTCAATGCCTCAAAGTCTGGAGTATATTGAAAAAACATGGAAGTCTTATTTTCCTGATGAAAACTTCAATTACCATTTTATTGATGACAAACTAAAAGCCAATTACCTTTCAGAAACCAGAATGGGAACACTATTTAAATATTTTTCCTTTCTGGTAATTTTTATTGCTTGTCTTGGTTTATATGGCCTCACTGCCTTTACCATCGAACAAAAAAGCAAAGAAATTGGACTTTATAAAGTACTGGGAGCTACCATCCCTAATGTGATGATGCTTTTCTCTAAAGGCTATGTATTTTGGATTTTAACCGCAAATATAATTGCTACTCCAATTGCATACCTGGCCATGACTAAATGGCTCGAAAACTTTGCTTACAAAACAACATTAAATTGGTGGATTTTTGCATTGGCAGGAGTGCTGGCTTTAGGAATTGCACTGTTAACAGTTAGTTGGCAAAGTTGGAGGGCGGCTACGCGGAATCCGGTGGAGGCCTTGAGGTATGAATAATTAGTTAATCGAGTTTTACTGTTTGTCCAAACCCCAATTAAAAAAACAATTGCTTTTTGGTTCAAATAGTTCCATTGTTATTGTAATTCTCCCATTTTCAATTCTTGTTTTACAGATAAAGTAAAATATGTTAAAAGGAGACAATCAAGCCTCCTTTAAATTATTATTAATAACGATACAAATCTTCTATTAA
>JBFFLX010000309.1:0-3060 GCA_041554435.1 Bacteroidales bacterium | reverse complement strand
GAAACTTATTCATAAAAAAAGCCCGGAATATTAACTCCGAGCTTAATCTTTTACCGACAACCAAGACATGGTTATTTATTTAGGTTAGAATTTAAGTTAGGTGAGGGTATTTGGGTTTCAGTATTATTCAGGCAGTGCATCTCGCCAGTGAATATACCTTAAGAAAACTTCACTCATGAACTGCACTGTTTTATTATTTTGGGGACAATTTACCCTGAAAATAGGTTAGATGTTGGAAGTTGTATGCTTCCAGATAATCCTCAATCGTTTCGTTTACTTTCACCAGTTTTAACATCCCGTTCGACCTTTTGGTTTGCAAGCAATATGTGTACAGGTTCTTTAATAACTTAGGAGACCTAACACTTGTAACCACTTCGTATTCCAACTGTTTTTTCCACTCTTTTGCTGTTAATAATTCACCGCGTTGGTGATAGATTCCTGACATTATTTTCTTTATAGTGGTACTTGTTGTGTTCCCGAAAAAAATTATCGCTTCTTTGATTTGTACAACCTGATTGTTATGTAACTTCAATAGCTCATCAAGTACGTTTTCGCTGAAGTGGCTTTGTCGGTACATTGAATTAATTGTTACCAGCCTTGCTGGAGATATCTGAGACCTTTTAACCAATTTTTTTATCTCTTTTAACTTGTCTTCTTTTTTTTTCAGAACTCTTGTACCACTGTTAAATTGAGTAGCAATCATATAATGCATGTTTGCCTCGTCGTATTTATAATTCATTTGCACGACCAAATCATTGATTATGTCATGAGATTCGATAATGATTTCCCTCAAGTCTAACTTCGCTTTATTCCTGCTTTTTGCTTGTGATACTGCTGGAGTAACAACCATTCCATCAAGAGTTTCCATCGTTATAAATTTAATGTTTGGAAACAGTTTACCCATCGCATACAACAGCTCTTCTCCGCTAAGACCTCGCAATTTTTCAAACACATTGTTCGCTATTTTGCACTTGTTGGGCACAAGATTATTTTCTTCGTCCATGAAAATTATGTCCGACATGGTTGGAATTAATTTCCGATACAGGTTTTGCATCTCCGTGTCTGTTGAATCCAATACCTTCTGGATAAAGTCTATCGTTTTCTCGATTATAATTCCGTCAAATAACTCTAGCTGTTTTCCATATGTTGAGTTGAAGTAATGGAATTTTTTTGTGTAGTTACGGCATCGCCCTAAGTACTGTGCAAATCCAAACGGGTCGAAACAATCTACTAGATAAACCCGGTCGATGTTTTTGTTTATAATATTTACCCCAGCCTGCGCAACACTGTTAATGAGATACACATCATAATCCGCAGATAAGCTATCGTTATTCATAAGGTGCTGCCATTCTTTTTTATGAGTTGAATTCTTTGTGTCAGCATTTAAACTGCAGACTTTCAAGGTGGCATCGCATTCCAATATGTATTCCTCTAACTTATTTTGTTGTCTTTTATATTCCATAAAAACCACGGTCATTCCCTTTTGGTTCGCTGTAATTTCCTCGGCAACTGTTCGCAGCAATCCATGCTTAACAGTGGTTTGAATAACTTTTTGCTTGTGACCCTTTTTATATTGAAACTCGACTTGTTCATCCACTTCCAAAAGGAATTTAATCACCCACATTGAAGGTGTTGCGCTAAACCCTATAACTGGAAACCCACCTGCTAATATAGCTTCTACCGAACGCGTATGGTCGTCCCTCGGTGATTGCAGAAAGGTATGAGTTTCATCAATGATTACTACCGTGTCCTGACTGCTCATTTTCAATTCGTTTATCAATTTGTGGGTCGAATCTACTGTAGCTAGCATTATCCGGTTTTGTATGACATGCTTGTTATCAGCAATGACTTTTATTATAGTTTTCCCATTAACTATTACAGCATTTAGTCCTTTTGATTCTAGCTTTACCAATACCTGTTCTGTTATTGAGATGTACGGGAATAATACAATGAAATTCTTATCAGGGTATTTCTCCATAATCTCAGTGGCTATGGTCGTTTTACCAGAACCGACAGGAGATTTTATATGTATTTTTTGATGCTTTCTTATTGCCTTACCACAATACTTGAATATCTTTTTCCTCTTTTCACTTAGGTAATTGTTAATTAGTATCGGTTGCTCCATCGTTCTTCACGTTTAGGTTTGTTAATACTGCTTTCTTGATTGTACCATCTTCAATTAAATGACGGATTGCGCGACCAGAGCAACCCAGTTTTTGTCGAACCTCTTTTAAAGTACATGCGGTTCGCCCATCGGCTAAGATATATTTAAATTCCATTTTCGTCTGCTTTAATATTGTTGGATTCGTTTTCTGTCAGCTCATTCACCCAACTACGGAAAAATGCCGACTGGGTGTTTAAGATTGATTTGTTGCAAAGGTCGTCCCATTGCTTTCTCGTTGCCGGATTTACGCGGACGTGGATTTGAAGATTTTTCATCTATTATTGTTTTAAATTCATACTCTCCGATTCTCCGGAAAGTTTACATACGTATTATAGTTAAAAAGCCTACCATCTTTGGTGTTTGGAGTGAAAAGATGTACCAATTTGGCATTTATTTTAGAGGTGTGGGTTGTGTTTGTTAGTTCTTCAATCGACTCGAAATGAATTCCCCGGTTCGCAAACAAAATGGTTATATAAATCAGTTGTATTGTTTATTTTAATGGAAACTGAACCATTTCTTTTTCCGCCCCAGGTAAGGGAGTATGCTTATCGATTGATTCGCGAGATTGTACTCAGACTTTAACTTGTTTTTAGGATTGAATCCAAGCGGATGATCTTTTTATATAGTTGATTATTCTTTTCGGCTTGAATGAATATCGAAAAACATTCAACCCGGTGGCCGTGTTAGCTGTCTGCAAAGGGCTGACCACCTGAACATAATAACCATTATTGAACTTTTATGAGCTGCTGTACCGTACCGGGTGTTGTTACTTTAGCTCAGAAAACTCCAATAATAGCACATTATATGCAGGGTGTCTTAGTATTCCAGTGTCCCTGTTATTTATTATCTTTGAAATAAGTTATTTGAATTATTAACCGGAAGTGTTTCCATTATGT
>JBFFLX010000308.1:0-3079 GCA_041554435.1 Bacteroidales bacterium | reverse complement strand
TTCAGAAGAATTTAATTGCTTTTTCGATAAAACATTTATTGTTGCTTCTTTATAGGCTGTACCTTTCTCTGCTATAAATTTCTGAGCGTTACTATTGTTTGTAAGGAGGAATAATAGTAGAATTGAGGAGAGAGCAATATTTTTCATATTTAATTGGTGTTGTTGAATATACCAACAAATATAATATATGATTCACAATAAATGAAATCAGTTTTATATTATCACGGGATTAAATTTCAGTATATTCTTTAACCCAACTCTATCAAAATACATTCCCAAATTACGAAATTGATATTTCTCAAACTATTATTTTTAATTGTTGTGTTAAGCAGTTCCCCAATGAAGGTATATTTCAAACTTTATCCATCTATCATTTTTAAGTTTTGAAACATTAATAAAAAAAAAGGGGGATGATTAATCATCCCCCATAAAAAAACTAGTTTTTAATAAAATTATTTAAAGAGAATTAATTTCTCGATGGAACTTAAATTTCCAGAAGAAACTTTAACGAAATAATAACCAGAAGTAATATTTATACCTGTATTGCTTTCAGCATTCCATCTCACAGTGTGATCGCCGCTATTAAGATTTTCTGTCATATTATAAACAAGTTGACCTGTTGCATTAAATACTTTGATGCTTACATCGCCACCATTCTTAACATTGAATGAAATATTTGTTGTTCCATGTGAAGGATTAGGATATAATCCCAATGCAATTGATTTAGGATTAAATACTGATGTAGTTTCATGCATATCCAATGCTTGTGCTACTGCTTGCTCTAATGTTTTATCAGGGATATTATCATTAGGATCATTGTTATGACATCCAAGGCAACTATATGCCGGACTTAATGAAGCTTCTCTTTCATCATCATCTTTAACAGCACTTCCGTCCTCTGTAAACATTGATTCGTCATTAACTGTAATTTTCATAAGATGCGAACGAACATCACCTACATATCCACTTTCTCCTCTGGTTGTTCCTGATTTGGCCGCAAAAGGCATATGGCAATCAATACATGATGCATTACCTATATGATTTGTGGTAACTACTTGATTGTTATGACAATCTGCACATGCTGCCATTACTCCATCACCATCCCATATTGTTCTTTCATGAGGATCATGACAAGTTACACAAGACATTCCACCATTATAATGTGATGTAGCCACAAATTCGTCCCATTGTTCATGGTGTTTGATGAAGCCGCCTGAAGAATTGATAGGGCTAGTATAACTTCGGTTATGACAAGTTCCACAAAGGAAGTTAACATCATTACCATTTGGATCAGGTAATTGTACCTCATCACCAATTTGAAGTCCGCCTATTGAATTGTCCTGGTGTGCAAATTCATAAACTTTATCGATATTGCTAGAACTAGGTCCTGCAATATGATCACTTCCTGGTCCATGGCAAGATTCGCAACCTATTCCACCTTCGGTAAAAGTTCCCAAACCACTAACGTTGTCTAACCAGGTTCCGGTAGTATCGCCACCTGTAGTATGACATTTGAAGCAACTATAATTGTAAATTTTAACATCACCTGGGTGATAATCTACCCAACCATGGTCTTCACCACCATAAAAGTTAAACTGATTATGACCTACTCCAGGAGAATACATACTTCCAGCAGTACCAACAATATGACCGTCATTACCAACAAATCTGGCTTTCCATCCATATCCACCTATAACACCTGCAATTTGTGTCCAGTCGTGAGTACCATCACCTAGATTTTCCATCCACTGATCTTGAAAATTAAATGCTTCCACTGGATACACAGGAGGAATTCCGTCTTCTATTATTGTGAATTTATAGGGATGACCTGAGTTTATCCATTTGTCGAATTTACTTGAGTGACATCCCATGCAACTTTCTGACCCAACAAATGTTTGAGCCTGAGCCATTAAGCCGAGTCCAAACATAAAACTAATTACTAATAATGATTGTAAAATTTTATTCATATCTGATATTTTTATGATTTCTAAAATAATGAGTAAAATTAGACCTGAATAAGAATATAGACAATCGCTTTTATTACGTATTTTTATATACCAGATACTACGTAGAATTTTAAAATATAAAGTATTTAGAGGTTCTTAATTAGTTGAGTTATATTTTAGGTTTATTGAAATTAAATAGTCTTTCAATTAAGAACTAATGTTTCAAAAAGTTATTCTAAAAATATAATTATTGTAATTGTATTGCTACAAAGACCTATTAATTACTTTGATATTATTAATTAATCTTTATCAAATTTAATAATATTATGTTTAGCAGCATATTTTAATAAGGAAACAACTGACTTTACTTTGAGTTTTTGCATTAAATTTCTTCTGTGAGTTTCTACAGTTCTCAAACTGATAAATAGTTTATCTGCTATTTCCTGATTGCTCAAGTCTTCTGCAATTTTTTTAATTATTTCTTTTTCTCTAGGCGTTAATTTAATCGATAAGTCTTCTGTGGAATTTCCTTCTTTTTTGTTTAAAAGATCTTTTAACATTAGATCTGAAACATGTTTGCTTAGATATTTATTTCCTGACATTACCGATTCTATGGCAGCAACAAATTCCTCTTTTTTGGAATTTTTCAAAAGATAACCACTGCCACCATAATTAAATATTTGGTTCACATATTCTTTCTCTTCGTGTTGTGTTAGTGCAAGAATTTTTGTGTTTGGGAGTTTCTCAGCAATGATTTTTGTAGCATCCAGACCATTCATGATAGGCATAGATATGTCCATAAAAATAATATCTGGTTTAAGTTTTAATGCTTCTGCAATAGCCTCTTTACCGTTTGTTGCGTTACCGATAATTTTATAATTTTTAATAGGCCTAAGAATATCAGAAATTCCATTTATAATCAATTGATGATCATCAACAATAAGTATATTTATGTTTTCCATTTATTAAAGTTTTTAACAGGGGATTTCAATAATTATTTCTGTGCCATTATTTACTTGAGAATCAATACTAAATGATCCTCCAAACGCTAATACTCTTTCGCGCATACTTATTAATCCAATGCCCTCTCTATTACTTTCATTTTCAAAATTAATATCAAATCCACAACCATC
>JBFFLX010000307.1:0-3118 GCA_041554435.1 Bacteroidales bacterium | reverse complement strand
TGTATTCAATAATGGGAAACAAAGTTGCTGAGTTCTCTGGCACAGGCACAATCACAGTGCAGACTTCAAATTTTGATTCAGTTTGTTATAGTGTCCGTATCGTATCCAGGGCTAAAGTGTATCAATCGAAAATAGTAATTCAGGATTGATGGTTCGGATCAGACCATAGTTGAACCTTTTCGTTTTATTCATAAAGCCAATCTAGCTTTTGAGAGAATGTTTGGTTTAGGATAGAGACTTATTAGGCAGCCAATCCCACATTGGGCCAAGGTCTTTTTTGACTTTTTCAATCATAAAATCCGGTATACTAATTGTTTCCTTTTTCATAAAAGATCGATAATCTGATTTACTACGAAGATTTTTAAGCATGGTAAATACATTATTTATTTTACCTGAACCACCTTCGCTTAATGAAAGAAACAGAGTAATCCACCTAGCAGCTTTTACTGGATTAGCCTTGAAACGAAGGTACATCGCTTTGGCGGAAAAACTGTATTTTAACAAATCAATAAAATGAGCATAAAATTCTTCCCAGCTATAATTCTTGGGTATAATATTCATTGTGTTTAACCCAATCATCATATGAAATGGAAAGGGAATAATTCTATTTTCAGTTTTATACTTTAAATTACCCTTTGCACTTTGTCCAAATGCCGTTAACAATGCGTATGCAGGATAAACACCAGGTGCAAGATCAATGAAACGCTTGGTGAGTGTAAACGGATCTGATCCGATATCGCTGTCAAATCCAAACATTAAATTGGCATGTACTTGTGGAATATACCTTTGTATCATATTTACTTGTTCAGCTACCCGTATAACCTTATCCATACCAGTAGTAACTTTCATTTTCGCTTTATTCCCATATTCAAACCAAGATTCTATCCCCAGCATAAGCATTATGAATCCGTTCTTTTTCAAGATTTTAACTTTTGGTTCACTTAAAGCCGACAAACTGCATTCGGCAATGAATTTAAAGCTACCAGGAGGAGCAGCTGATTCGATGGTTTCCATAAATGAATTGAATTGAATTCCAAAATTAGGATCAAACCAACCAACTATAGGATGTTTTATTTTTTTTATCAAAAACTGAAGGTCTTCTTTGATCACATCCATGTCTAAAGTCTGATAGGGGATATCGGCATCGATACAGAAATCACACTGATAGGGGCAGCCAAAACTTCCAATCATTGGCACTCCTTTAAAAAGACTGGGCAACTTATGCACCTGTTCAATAAATTCCCATCTTTCACGAACTCCAGGGATTGACAAGGGTTGTGATAAAGCAGTAAGGTAGGTCCCATTTGGCTTATTAAATTCAAAATTATGCAGAAGATCCCTTAATAATTCTTTATCTGTCAATCCTAGCACATAATTGAAATATAGACAGGCATCTTCTGGATAACTTCTGGCATGAGGACCGCCAAGAACCGTAACAATCTTCTTAGAACGGAAATAATTGCTGAGCGCATATGCAAGCTGAGCCGTGTAAGAAAAAGAACTAATAAAAACAATGTCCGTTTTATCCAATAATAAGTTCTTTAATTTTTGCGATCCGGTAAAGATAGAATAATGAACTTCATGACCTTCATTTCTACACCAAACCCCAATAACCTGTGGCATAATACTGACATAATTGGGAAACATAAAACGTCGATACAAAGATTGAGAAGGGCTGTTGTGTAGGAGATCTATTATGCCGATCCGTAATTTTTTCATAGAGAAAATATTTGATACTTGAAGTTTTTAGTGGCTTTATGGATATGCGATAAAAAGTTGGACGATAAAATAAATTATCCCCAATTTTTTATTATTTGTGATTTCAAATTTTTCTTGTGAAAAACAAATAATACAAACGAAGACTGTTAGAATAGTTGTCAAAATAGTTTTTTTCGTTGTTGTTAATTTTTTTGGTTAATATGCATTAGTCTAATTTCTTTATTATACTTGATTCGTAAAACCTTGCAATTGTTTCTGTTTTCTGTTTCTTTCTTGAAGGAATCGCGATAGATTTGTGGCCTGATTGAAGGATAACAAGCGGTGAATATTGGCAATAATTCGGTTGTAATAGCATGGTATTGCTACTGTTTTCCCCTTAATCATAGCATCAAACCCATACTTAGCTACTCTTTCTGCAGAACAGCAAAGTTGCCCAAAACTCGGTTGTTCATTTCCGGTTGAATATTGAAAATTTGTTTTTGTCATTCCCGGACATAGAACTGTTACGGTTATGTCTGTATCTCTTAATTCATTTGCAATAGCACGTGTAAATGACAATAAATAAGCTTTAGTCGCATAATAGATAGACATCAATGGACCAGGTTGAAAAGCTGCAATTGAAGAAACATTAAGAATTTTACCAGAATTTTGTTTGATCATATTTTTTAAAAAAAGTTTAGTTAAGTGTGTGGTTGTAATAACTGAAAGTTGAATTAATTTGTATTGCTTCTCCCACTCCAGACTTTCAAAAAATCCGAAAACTCCAAATCCGGCATTATTTATAAGTATTTCTATTTTAATATTTGATTTCTCCAGTTCAGTGTAAATCTCATTGGCAATTTCCTGATTACTCAAATCTTTGTGCATTATAATAACCTCATTGTTAAATTGATTCTCAAAGTTTTGTTTAATTTCTCTTAGCTTTTTAATATTTAAATCGATTAATACCAAGTTATAAGAGTGAGCTATGAGTATTTTTGCAAATTCGTAACCAATGCCACTTGAGGCACCTGTAACAAGGCAGAACTCTTTCATTGTTATACATTAAGGTAAGACATAAATTCTAAGTTTTTGCTACGATTCTGATTTTCATGTTAATACGATTACATTTGATTTAAGTTTCAAATATTCGGTTGATATAATATTTTTTAAGTTGATTAATCCTTTCAAGGGATGGTTCTAGACTTATTTTATAAACCAATAGCTTCATACTGTATATACAACAAAAAATTGGACGCTAAGATAAGCTTGATTGCATAATTGATTAATTTTCTTAAATTTACTCTATTATTAACATAACCTAAATATCGTCTAATGAAAATCCCTGTAAAAATCACGCATAAAATTATTATAATTTTGACGTCATTATTCTCTTTTAGTCCTGCCTTTTCGCAGCAGG
>JBFFLX010000306.1:0-3129 GCA_041554435.1 Bacteroidales bacterium | reverse complement strand
TGACTGAATTACTCTGGAAATATCTCTATTACTTCCCGGATTACTTTCAATTTCCTTTACTCCTATGCTTTGCATAGAAAATGGCGCTTCCTGTTTTTTCTCAAATGGATCTACCTTAATCACAACTTCATCCAGTAACTGATCAGTAGGTTCCATGGCCAGTTCAACAAATGGTATGTTGGTATTACTAACGATTATATCTGAGCTTAATGCAGTTTTATAACCCACAAAGGAGGCTCGCAACTTAACAAATCCCGGCTTTAAACCGGTAATAATAAAGTTACCATCAAAATCACTTGTAGAACCTATATTGGTGCCTTCAACAATTATGTTTGCAAATGCAATTGGTTCATTGTTAACTGCATCGTATAAACGGCCGTGCACCTCGCCATTTTGAGCGTTTATCTCACCAAGTACGGTGAAAACGAATAAGAGTAGTATAGTTATTTTAAGATTTTTCATTTATTTTTTTGATTTTACAGACTTTAAGCTATCTGAATGTTGTAATTAGTTTTATTTTATTAAGTCTATCCTGAGTTCTTTAAAAATGTTTTTTGCTGTGGTAAGTGTGGAAATATCAGTAAATAGTTTTCCGCTCTCACCTTTTGGATCGCCATGCCCTATGGGATTCATATAAAATGTAGTATCACTTTTATTAATGGTAACCGAATAAATAACTGAAGGCTGAGCAGAATGTTTATATGCCTCACTATCAGTATATTTGCCGTTATTCCAGTATTTGTTCCAGTCCCATGGCTGATTTACTTCCAACAATATTCTATACGATTTCTTATTGTTTTCTTTGGTAGTTTCAAATTTAAAATCAGCCTTTGGAGTAGCACCGCTATAAGCATCAACATATGGATGCTCAGGACTAGGGATTAAATATTTACCATCTATCAATCCTTTTTTGTATGTCCAGTAGGGGAGAGCTGCAGGTTGATATGACTCACCTCGTTCTGATGTCCAGCTTGAGTCGGAATTCATTTTATATCCATAAATTCCACTGGCAAAGGATTTGGTTATGAAAATAGTTCTCATAAAATTTCCCTCCATATCTTCAGCCCAAATTACATAGGTAGGATGATTGAAGCCGGAACCGTTGGTTAAGTTAATGCTTAAATTTCTATTGTTGCTTTTATCATAATAAACAACTGTATCAGATGTAGTTTTTATGGTGTTGCATGAACTTGTAAAAGCAAAAATTAAAATAATCGTAAAAAAAATTGTTCTTTTGTTCATAGTATTACAAATATGTAGTAAGTTTGCAAAAATAATACAAAAACATAATAAATAACAAAATTGGTAAATTTTTTTTATGTCCGGTAACTTAAAACTTCTTAAATTGTTGATAGAGCATTTGGAAGACTTTGAAAAAGAGTGTTCAAATTTAGATTTGAAGGAGTTCTCCTTATTTCTCAACGACAGGCTTATGATTGGTAATTTGCCTCCAAAGTCGAAATATAAGAAAGAAGATTATAAAAAGTATAAGTCGTTTGCTGAGGTGGAATTTTCCACATTATTAGCCGGACTTTTCAGGTTTGCAAAGCATTATACCAAGAAAGCACTTTCGGATTCTAATATCAAAACATTAGATGAGTTTGGATTTTTATCGACGCTTTTGCGAGAAGAGAGTATGCTGAAAAAGGAGTTGATTGACAGTCACTTAATGGAGGTTTCCAGCGGAAGTGAGATTATTAAAAGAATGATAAAGCATGGCTTAATTTATGAATATCCCGATGAAAAGGATAGGCGTGCCAAGAGGATTTCGCTAACTAAGGAAGGTGTTAAAGAAATTATGGGTACTTTCGACAATATGCAGATGGCAGCTCAAATTGTAATGGGAAATTTATCCATGGAAGAGGTTAAAACCACATTGAAGGTTATGAATAAACTTACTTATTTTCATAATCACATACATGAAGAAGACAAAAGCACATCTCTAGACCTAATTTTAGAAAAGTATTTAAAAGACAAACAGAATATTAAATAAGACAATGGAAGCAAAAAAAAATATATTAATAAGTGGTGGAAGCGGCTTTGTGGGTACTTCATTAACAGAGTTCCTGGAAGATAAAGGCTTTAATGTAGCAATTTTAAGTCGCCGGGAAAAAGTTGAAGGAGTGAATTCGTACAAATGGGACCACAACACCAACTTTATTGAAGATGGAGCCATAGAGTTTGCCGATATAATTATTCATCTTGCCGGGGAAAGTGTAGCCGGTGGAAGATGGACCGATAAACGAAAAGAAAGAATTATTAACAGCAGAGTAAAAAGCACTCAACTTTTGTATGATGCCATTAAAAACTCTGCTAAAAAGCCAGAATTATTTTTATCTGCTTCAGCAGTAGGATATTACGGCCATGATAATAATGATGAATTATGTGACGAAACCTCAGAGCCGGGAAATGATTTTCTTGCTCAGGTAGTTGTAAAATGGGAGAATGAGGTAAAGAAGATTCGTGATTTGGGAATCAGGACCAATATGCTACGAATAGGAATAGTATTGGGTGAAAATGGGGGTGCCCTAAGTAAAATGGCAGCGCCCGTAAAACTGGGTTTAGGATCTGCTTTGGGAAGCGGAAAGCAAAATATGCCATGGATTTCAATCAACGACCTGGTGCGTATGTTTCATTTTGCCATTGAAAATCAAAAAATGAACTCGGTTTATAATGCAGTGGCCCCTGAGTTTATAAATAATAAAGAATTTATGAAGCAGTTGGCCAAATCATTGGGAAAGCCATTTTTCATGCCTGCTGTACCATCCTTCGTATTCAGGATTTTATATGGTGAAATGGCCGATATTCTACTTTATGGTAAAAGGGTTACAGCGAAAAAGATCATTGATGAGGGGTTTGAGTTTGAATATAAAACTCTTTACAATTATTTAATCAAAATCCATACTTAATTTAATTATTTCACAACAAATTTACCAGTCCTTTGCACTCCTTCTGAATAAAGAGAATAGAAGTATAAGCCTGCCTTAAAACTGCTAATATCTAATGTTTCATTCTTTAGTTGACTATCTATAACTACTTTACTGACACAAGTTCCATTTGAATTATAAATATACATTTTATAAAATTGCTTAGTTGATTCTGGTAAATTATAATTAAATGTAATGTTGT
>JBFFLX010000305.1:0-3166 GCA_041554435.1 Bacteroidales bacterium | reverse complement strand
TGCATTATTCTTAAGCTGTTTATGAGTTGGCAAAAATCGTAGTTAGGTGGTCACTTAAAATCGTAAGAGATGTTCAATCGACATCGTTAATGGGTGGTCTCCATCATCGCTTTTTCCACCCTTATGATGGAATCGCTTGGGAAAGAGATTAAACGTGCATTAACAACATTAACAGAGCGTGAGAGCGACATTATTAGATTGTTTTTCGGTATAGGATATATGGAAATGACACTGGAAGAAATAGCTGAACGATTTGGATTGACCCGTGAAAGGGTGCGACAGATAAAAGAAAAGGCTATCAGGCGGTTGCATCATACATCACGAAGTAAATTATTGAAAACATATTTGGGGTAATTATTAAGTTTACCTTTTATCCAATCGTCATAAGCTACAGGACGGAATTGCAAGTTAATCTTCACTGAACGTTTACTTAACCTTGGCAAGAAACTCTTTCGCAGGTTTGAATATTTCAACAGTCAAGTATTTTTTTTGCATTTTTATCTACTATATTTTCTCAGGAAGAATGAACTAAATTATTAATAATCAATAAAATAGGTTATCCTCACTTATAAATGACTAACTTGCCAAGTTTCAACTTTAATAAAGGTTGATTTTGTCTGAATTTAATCGTCTTAGTATGAAAATTGAAACAGACGAATAAATAATAACAGATGCAACTTTAACATAACATGATAAAAAAAGAAAAATTGCGTGAATCAGTCATTGCTAAGGATAAGAAGACAAAACTTATAGATGAATTGGTCATCGCAAATTTACAGAAAGCAGACCGTACAGCAGAGTTAGTTATTGCCAATGAAGAAAAAGCAAAACGTGCAGATGAATTAGTTATTGCTGATGCTGAGAAAGCAAAACGTGCAGATGAATTAATCATTGCTAATAAGGAACTTGCTTTTCAAAACTCAGAAAAAGTAAAGCGTGCAGATGAATTAATCTCTTCAAATAAGGAACTAAACCAATTACTTCAACTAAATACTAACAAAGACCGCTTCATTTCTATTCTTGGACACGATTTAAAAAGTCCGTTTAATAACCTACTTGGTTTATCTGAACTCTTATCAGAAAACATCCATAATTATGATATTGATGAAATAGAAAAATTCGTAAATAGTATAAAAATATCTGCACGAAATGCACACAATTTACTGGATGATTTATTGGTGTGGGCAAGTAGCCAACAAGGCAGTTTTCCTTTCAAACCAAAGAATCTGAGTCTAATAGATGTTTGTACTGGTGTGCTAAAAACTCTTAACCCAATTGCTGATGCAAAAAAAATCACAATTAATTGTTCTAAAGCATACCATCAGAATGTCTTTGCAGATATTGACATGTTAAAAACGGTATTGAGAAACCTTATTTCAAATGCCATTAAATATACAAATAATGGTGGAGCAATTAATATTAGTGCAGCACAGAATTCAGAAGTTGTTACAATTTCTGTTACAGACAATGGAATAGGAATATCACCAGAGAATCTGAAAAAACTGTTTGATATTTCAGAAGTTCTTACAACAACTGGTACAGCAAAAGAAAAAGGAACTGGTCTGGGATTATTGATATGCAAAGAATTTATTGAAAAACACCAAGGTAAAATCTGGGTTGAAAGTGAAGTCGGTAGAGGCAGTGAGTTCAAGTTTACCCTGCCTTGCAAGTAACAATTATGTATCCGAACATTTGACTACTTATCCATGCTGCTCATGAAAAAAGAAAGATTAAAGGATTACCAGAATTAGTCGTTACTTAACCTTTGAAGTAAACTCTTTAGAAGGTTTAAATGATGGGATATTATGTGCTGGAATAATAATGCTAGTATTTTTGGAGATGTTCCTTGCAGTTTTTTCTGCTCGTTTCTTCACAATCATACTACCAATTTCATCATTTCTTCAATCATCTTTATTACTAATTCCAAGATGATTGATTTAACTTTTTTAATCTTTTGCTTCTTTTCTTCTGATAATCAATTATTTCTCTATATAAAGGATGTTTTGGTGAAATAATTAGGTGGGTTAATCCACATGCCATTGCTTCATCTCCTGTTTGTTCAATCGTACATAAAATTCCAGAAATATCTCCGCTATTAAAAACATCTTTCACAATCAATTCAGATTTAAGTGTTATTGAATGTCCCTTTTTTCGCAATTCCTGTACAAGTTCTCTAATTGGAAAAGCTGGAAAAGGTAGCACTTCTTTCAATCTTTTTGTTAATTCTTCGTATTGTTCTTTTATATCCATTGCTAAAATTGAAGTGGTTTTTAAGGTATGGTATTCAATTGTTAAGTTTTTTTCGTGCAATAAATATAAATAAAAAACGAAGTTTAGCTTAATCAATCATCTGGCTTTTTGCTGCATGTCCAATACTTGGGTGTGATTTTTTGAAATAATTGATTGATTCGAATCTGATTCGCAAAATAACGTTATTCTATTAAATAATAGTTAAAGCAAAAGGGGTACAAATTGGGGGTACAAAAATAATTAAGCCACTCAATATCAATTAATTGAGTGGCTTAATATGTAGTCCCGACGGGAATCGAACCCATATCTACAGTTTAGGAAACTGCTATTCTCTCCGTTGAACTACGGGACCCTTTCTTTTTTAAGGTTTGCAAAAATAGGTAAAAAGCATTGTCTTGTCAAATCATTCCATAATTATTGACAATTTACACTTTCAACAATAACAAATTCGTAAACTCTGCCCTGATCGTTTTACAAAGAAATTATTTCAGTAAGTTTTAATTGGAATGATTATCTTTGCCGTTCAAATTAATGGTGGCAGAATGTTAGACAAGATCAAGGCTTTACAGGAAGAAATCGAAAAAATAGTTGCATCGAGCAAAGAAGAGGTAGACGAACTTCGAATAAAATACATTAGTAAAAAAGGAAGTATCAGCCAATTATTTGCCGATTTTAAAAATGTTCCGGCAGAACAAAAGAAGGATGTGGGGCAAGCGATTAACACCCTTAAAAACTTTGCACTCGATAAAATTAACACACTCAAAGAGGGATTCGATTCAGCAGATTCGGGAGATTCTGATTTGGACTTAACCATGCCCGGAGAACCAATAAAACTGGGAACACGTCATCCACTTTCGCTGGTAAAAAATGAGATTATCGGCATTTTTGCACGTCTTGGTTTTACGGTTGCAGAAGG
>JBFFLX010000304.1:0-3170 GCA_041554435.1 Bacteroidales bacterium | reverse complement strand
CAATATCTCCATAGAGATTAACTTTTTTAGCCTTATTATTGATATATAAAATGCTAAGCCCTGTTGTGTTTCTCTCTATTTTGCTAGAAAACCCTATGTCGGAAACAATTACTTTGGTACAGGAAGTTGCTATTAAAACTGCGGCAAATATTATTATAAATCGTATTTTTTTCATTTTCTTTATAATTACCGGTACTAAAAATGGGTAAGAGAAAGAAAACTTTCCCTTACCCTTTACACATTTATAAAAACTAAAACTTTTTTATAATTCCAATCCTTACAGAAATATAATTATAATCAAGAGTATTTTCAGTTTCTTCAAAGTTTAGTTTTCTCTTTAAAGAATTGAATTTTACTATTGGAGCAATACTCCAGGAAGATCCAATTGGAAAGTCGATACCACCAGCCAACTGGTAGCCTAACCCATGTCCTGTGTCGTTAATAATTTCGCCTTCAGTATTTTCAGTTTCTATATGGTTATAAAGTGCGCCTGCCCGTAACATATAAGATGTTTTACTTTCCGATATGGGATGAGCAAACTCTAGTCCAAATAAATAACCTGTTTCTTCGAAACAAACATCATTACCTGCAAATGAATTGTCGGCAGATAATTTATTCCATCCCCAGCCTCCATAAACTCCTAAATGGTTTAAAAAGCGATAGTGAAGAACTGCTTCAAATCCACCTCCGGGATTTAATTTGGTGTCAACTAATTTGTTTGTGGCAAATGAAACACCACCATTAAGTTCTACTGCAAATCTTTTTTCTTTGTTTTGTGCCATTGAATTGAGTGATAATAGAATTATTGCACTCACTAATACTAATTTAATTTTCATCTTTTTCGTTTTTTTGTGATTAACACTTTTATTATTCATAGCATTTTTGTTTTGAATTCACTGGCAAAAGTATATGAGCTCAGGGGTATGGGAAAAAATTAATGACTCAGCATGAATATCCTTATGCTGAGCGTGTTTTTTCAATGTTTGAATGGGATTTTAAGGTTTGAAGCGATATGTCAAAAGAGAAATATGAGTAAAATGTTATTGAAGAGAAGTAGATAATACCACAAGGAATGCAAATATTTAGTTGTGAAATAGGGAGCACATATTTATCTCAATGCAAAGCAATAATAGGGAAAGTAAAGGGTATTTATTTTATGAGAAGTTTTTTTATACTCGATTTTTTTCCATCATTAACCTTAACCAAATATAAACCAGAGACAAAAATATCGGTGTTAAAATTCTGACTATCCTCTGATGATAATGGAGTTTCAAATACTAACTTTCCATTAACATTATAAACCTGAAGTATAGAATTCTTATTTAAGTAATTACTTTCTATTGTAATATTGGTTGTGGCCGGATTTGGATATAGTTTCCAATTTATTTGATGAGTGTCGGATATTAATAAACTTAACTGATAATCTTTTATGTCACCAAAACATTCAAGATCAATATCACTTAAGCAAATTAAATCATAATCGATAGTTTTGTCTTGATTAACATTTGTTACAATAAAGTTATCGCCAATATTTTCTCCCATTCCACTAGCCACTAATTCAATATTATCATATGCATCGTACATAAAATCAGAACTCCATGAAGCGGCACCAACGTCTCCTGCAAAGAATACAATATGATTAGGCTTTTGTCTGAAAAAAGGTTCAACTTCTGTCCAGAAGTTAATAGTATCTGCACGACCTGCTAATGAATTTGGGCTTATTTGGGAATAAATATTGTTTTCATCCCACCAAAGTAATTGATGAAAAAAAACAAATATATTGTCAATAAATTCATAGTTGCTGTTAACCACATCCTTCATATATAATATTTGGTCGCCTGAAATATTCCAATTATCGATATTTGGGTCTAGAATTAAGAATAGGTCATTTTCATAAATAAAATGATAATATGTGTCGCCGTATCTGCTTTCAAATAATGGTCGATTTTCCATATCGTGATTACCAACAGCAAAATAAACATCTAATCCCAATAAACTTATGTCATTATCTATTTCATCCCAATCTTGGGCTGTGGGTCCTGGAGAAACTATATCTCCGGTGAGTATTCCAAACTGAATTTCGTCTCTCGACTGGATGTATGCGAATTTGTCCTTAAATGGAGGATGAAAACCCTCATTATCAACTCCCGGATGCCCATAAGTATGTCCTGCGACAAAAAATGAATATGAATTACCCTGGCCATATGTTATGATGTATATGAGTAAAATAAATATTGATAATACTATTCTTTTCATCTTATAATCGTTTTATAACGCTCTTATTGGTAAAATTATAAAAAAAGTAAAATAACCATCTGATTATATTATAATAATCACTTCTCAATTCTTATCAAACCTTTTCTAGCCTTATCCTCTATGTATTCGTAGAAATCATCATCATAAAGTTTCAGGCATTGATCGTAATATATTTTAGCAGATTCTTTTTCTCCTTCTGCCTCCATAATTATACCGCACCTTAAACTCGCTTCAGATGCAAAATAGTAATCTTCATTTTTACCTTTGTCTATCAAATCGACATAATTTTTCAAAGCTGTTTTAGTGTCGTTTTTTAATTCGGCTGCTTTTGCTTGTAAAAACAAATATTCTAGAGTATAAGGAATAAATTTATTCTTCAAGGCAAGGTAAGATTCAATTTCTGAATTGTATTCTTTAAGATAACCACCCTCTAGCGATAAGCGTGCTTTAGTAAGGCTAATACATGGTATGTAATCCAGGTTTGCGTCATAAATTGCCTCCCTGTCGCGTTCATTGAGGTCGTTGCCTTTTTCCACAGATAACTGCCTGTATTTCTTAAATTTATCTATATCATTGTTGATAAGATAAAATATTGCAAGTTTATAATTTATCTCTTTTATGTACTCTGTTTTTTTTGCAGAATTGATATATCTCGAGAGAAAATGTGCCGCATTATAATCGAGTTTTCGAAGCAAAATTTTACCCATCATATAGTCGTATAAAATTTCTCCTTCTGAATTTTCAACAATATTAATTTCAAGCATTTTATTTAATGCTTCTTCGTTTTTCCCTGTTCGGTATGCAATATTCGCTGTAAAATATTTTAAAACAAATAAACCTGAAATTGATGAATCAAGTTGCTTAGTAAAATCATAAACAAGTTCCGGACTTTTATTCAGTTTTGCGGCAAGTAT
>JBFFLX010000303.1:0-3173 GCA_041554435.1 Bacteroidales bacterium | reverse complement strand
CCTACGCTGAAGCTTACGCTTGCGCCGAAGCTTCAGCGTAGGCACATGGCGCAAGCGTAAATGAAGTGTAGGCATGGCTTGCCTGCCGAAACTTTGTGTAGGCAGGTTCGTTTTGGTTATAACTTTTTGCTAAAAGCCAACAGCCAATAGCCAATAGCCATTAGCCTTTGGCCTTTGGCATCGTTTCAGGTTATAATTCATGACTTCAGGCACTTTTTAAAATGTTGCATCCTGCCTGCCGGCGAGGCAGGGTTGCAAGTGTCAGGTCGCAGGCTTGCCTGCCGAAACTTTGTGTAGGCAGGTTCGTTTTAGGTTTCAAATGTAACTCTAGGCACTCTATGAACTCCATGAACTTTAGTGCACTTGTAACTTTAGTCACTTTAGCGCACTCATAACTCTAGGCACTCAATGAACTCAAGTGCACTTTCTTTTAGATAGGAACGCGCCTGCTTGCCGCAGGCAGGGATGACGCGGATTCGTTTTGGTGATAACTTGTAACTCTAGGCACTTTTAACTTTAGTGCACTTATAACTCTATGAACTCTATGAACTCTATGAACTCTAGGCACTCTATGAACTCTATCAACTCAAGGCACTCCATAAACTCCATAAACTCAAAAACTCGACCTCATCGCATCCACAGGGTTCAGTCTGGAAGCCTGATACGAAGGAATAAATCCAGATACTAAGCCTATTAAGGCTGACACAACAATTCCAAGGAAGATATTTGCGAAGGTTAATGATAGTTCGAAATTAAGCATGGATTCGGAGAAAAAAGTAAGTATATAAACAATTAATAAACCTACTACTCCACCCATAAGGGAGAGGAATATTGCTTCGAAAAGGAATTGAAGAAGGATAAAATAATTTTTGGCTCCCAACGACTTTTGAATACCAATTTGATTTGTTCTTTCCTTAACAGAAACAAACATTATATTGGCAATGCCGAAACCTCCCACCAGAAGTGAAAAACCGCCAATAAACCACCCTACCATGGCGATGACGGCGAATAATGAATCGAAGCCTTTGGAAATTATATCAGTTTCGTTAATGGCAAAACTATCATCGGCTCGTGGGGGTAATTTTCTGATGGATCGCATTATGCCTACCAATTCATCTTTCATGCGGTCGTTTGATATTCCTTCTTTTCCCATTACCAAAATGGTAGAGCCTATGTTTCTCACATCCAATACGCTGCGACCGTAATTAATGGGAATAAAAATTCTGTTGTCTTTGGAGTCGCCAAAAACACTTTCGCCCTCCTTTTTTGTGACTCCAATTATATCGAGTTTTCTTCCGAATATTTTAATTTTCTTTCCTATGGGATCTATACCCTGATAAAGTTGATCGGCTATATCGGTTCCGATAATTGCAACATTATTTCCCCTATGCGATTCTACGGGAGTAAAATATCGTCCTGCTTCCAGGTCGAAGGGCATTATTTTATTATAATCCTGTGAAATTGAGATAATTGGAATGTCCTGCATTACGTTATTCTTATAATAAACGTTTCTGCCAACACCCAGCATAAAAGCGGCTTCCTGAACAGTAGAACTTCTTTTTAGTATCTCTTCCATCTCACCAACCTTGGGTTCCGGACGGTTATAATATTTCCACCATGGATAATCGCCTCCCATGGCCCATGGCCATTTTTGAATAAATAATACATTGCTTCCCAATGAGTTGATTTCCGATTTTATGGCATTTTCCAAACTGTCGAAAACCGTAAATACCGATATAATTGAGAATATGCCTATGGTAATTCCCAATAACGAAAGCAGGGTTCTTACTTTGTTTACCACCAAAGCATTAATGGCAAACAAAAAACTTTCAACCAATAGTTTGAGAACAATCATAAAACAAAATTAAATATTCGTATAAACTATCTGTAAAAGTATAATAAGTTTTTTTAGAAAATTGAGTTTGGCTGATTATTAGTTGATTTTAACATAAAATAATGGATGTTTATTATTTTAAAATGTAAATACTATTGTAGAGAAACTTAATTTGAAATTATAATTTTTTCTGTTTCAATAATCCTACTCTCATCACTCAAAACAACAACATAAACACCATTAATAAAACTGCTAATATCTATACAAATTTCTCTCTGATTATCCGGCTTAAAGCCTTGTTTATAAACCATTTTTCCTTCAGTATTTAAAATACTTATATTGGGGTTTGTAAGTTTTGTGCTTTTGTAAGTTATTGTTAGTACGGTTGTTGCGGGATTTGGGGAAACTTTAATAAACGCGGTTTCTGTATTAATTTCTTGTTCGGATATTGATACAGTTGTATTAATACTTCTTGAAAGATTATCACCACTTGTAGCATATAAATATTCATCATTATCAAAAACAATATTGTTATGATAACCGGGCGGAAGGCCTTCATTTATTAATTCAAAAGTTTCTCCATTATCCATTGATCTTGAAACTCCTAAAGGCCACTGACTAGTAAAAAAAATATAACCATCAGAATTAATGGCAACATCTCCTATTTGTGGACTAGCAATCAAAGTATCCCAAATGGTTTCTCCGTTTCTTAAAACATATAATCCGGGCCATTCATCGGAGGCTACTCCCCCCCAACAACCTGCAAAAATATCCCCTTCGGAATTCAAGTCAAGAGATGTTATCATATGATTTATTAATCCTGAATATTGCCATGTTATTCCATTATCTTCTGAATAAAATACTCCTCCCTGATCTGCACCTGTATATCCTACATAACTCACGTAAATAATACCTTCATCATTTATAATAATATCAGAAACATATTCGCCAATATGGTTTTCTCCCCCAATAATACTATCCCATGTTAAACCTCCATCATATGTTCTGTTCAGTTGGGCACTAAATCCCCATGTACTCACAAATACAGTATCACTGCTTATTGCAAGTATCTTCATTACATTAGCTGCCAAAGTATAGTCAGGCAATAATATCTCTTGCCATGAATCACCATTATCGGATGATTTAAAAAATTTGTCGTGACCTTTATTTGAACCAACAAAAATGTCTCCCTGTGGGCTTATATCAATTGATAAAAATCCAAAATCACCTAAGTTGTAAACAAAATCCCAAGTCTGGGCATTATCTGTTGAACGATAAACACCACCTGTTACATTAACACCACCGGTCCCAATAAAGATATCTCCATTATCATTTACAT
>JBFFLX010000302.1:0-3188 GCA_041554435.1 Bacteroidales bacterium | reverse complement strand
TGATCCTTATAAATCATATAGTAAAAATTGGCTCCCACACTAAATTTAGTGCTGGCAAAAACATAACCAACTTCTATATCTGTTAATTTCTCAGGTTTGATATCAACTCCCGGGTCCGAATCGCGATAAACAGAACGGTTTGGTTCTCTGTGAGTTACTGCCATTGAAGCAAAGGCAGTATTGTTCCCATTAATTTTATATGAAAGTCCAAATTTAGGATTAAGAAAATTAAAATCATGTTCCTGACTTAGGTCTCTCAAGTCGTCGTGATTACCTTTTATTTTGTAGTTTATTTTACGAAATTGTAATTCTTCAAAAACCGTTAGTTTACCGGCATAAATATATTCAGCCTTGGCAAATACATTTGCTTCAGTTTTAAGTCCGTTATTAAAATACCAGTCTCTATTGTAATCGCCTTTTCTTGCTACTTGCGACCAAATAACTTTTCCGTAATGGTCGCCATCGTATTGGTTCCATCCCCCACCGGTGGTTAATTTAAATGGGAACTTATCATAAATCAGAGATAAGTTAAATCCATAAAAATTATTGTCGAGCCACTTCTGTGTTATCATATCAGAAATGCGTATGGTATCATTACCAATTACTGTATCATTCATCCCGTAATCGGAGAAACTTTCTGCATTTTTATAGTTTTCATAATAACCATAACCGCGAGTATAAAAACCAGATGCAGAAAGTGTTAGTCTGCTATTTAGTTCTCTTGCATAATGTAATTGGTAATAATTTTGCCAATAATTATCTGTTTGATTATCATAATAGCCTATTAGGTTTCCATTTTCATCCAATATTTCACCGGCGGGATTATATGTTCGGTTAGTTTCCAAACTATCCTTTGGTATTCCATACCATGCCTGATAAGTTTTTTCTTTTCCCAGAATTACAACAGCCTTTAGAATATCTTTATCTCCATAGTAAGATCCTGATAAATAAGCACTTTTGAGGTCAGAACTTGCTCTATCGATATAACCATCAGAGTTAATGCTTGAAACTCTTCCATTAAAATTCCACTTACCTCCTATCAATCCACTTCCAAATTTTAAACTGCTTTTTAATGTATTGAATGAGCCTGCGGCAGAATTAAGTTCTGCATATGGATCTGCTGAAAATTCATCGGTTTTGATATTAATACTTGCACCAAAGGCAGCTGCACCATTAGTTGAAGTTCCAACTCCCCTTTGTATTTGAATATTATCTACTGAAGAGGCCAAATCAGGTAAATCAACAAAAAATACACCTTGCGATTCACCATCGTTGACCGGTATACCGTTTAAGGTAACATTAATCCTGCTCAAATCGGAACCTCTTATTCGCATGCCTGTGTATCCAATACCAGATCCGGCATCGGAAGTAATAACCATAGAAGGCGACATACTCAACAAATAAGGTAAGTCCTGCCCCGTGTTAACCGACTTTAAATCTGCCTGAGTAAGCTCTGTCTTCGAATTATTTGAATTGGCCTTATCACGTGAGGCTCTGACGATTATCTCATCACTCATATAAACTGTAGGCTCCAGGGCAATCTCAATAGTTTTATTACTGTTAATCTCAACAGTTTTCTGAAGAGTTTTATAGCCAATAAAACTAACTTTTACGATATACTCTCCTGCTTGTAGTTTACTCAGGATGAACTCACCTTTTTTATCAGTGGCGGTAGCCTTAAAGGTATTATCAAGCATTACCGTTGCTCCCGGAAGAGATTTATTGCTTTTCGCATCATAAACTCTTCCTTTTAAACTAAACTGTGCCATCAAACCAATGTTGAATAGCATAAGTAAAATAAATGTAATTTGAATTTTTTTAAACATAACTCTTTTGATTTAAATTTTTTAAATCAATAGAAGTAAGCCTATGGGTTGTGTAAATCTCCTTTCCTACGACGGCATTATCCGTATCAGGTTCAGAGGGTATAATCTCAGCCCTTATTATAAGGCACCCCTATTGGAATACTTTGCAAAAGTAAAAATTATTTTATTAACCAGCCTAGCACATCTGTTAATAATCTGGGTCAGATAATAAAATACACCTAATAAATTGTTTTAATATGCTTTACGGCTTTATTATTCTTTTCTGTTTACTCTAAAAACATTATCGAAAGCAATAAATATGTGTTCAAATACATATGCAGCAGAAGTTTTCAAAGCATAAGAATTAATAAATAAGTTAACTTTGCCGCAAAATTATTTCAAAGAATGAAAAGTATTTTAATTATCAACGGTCCTAATTTAAACTTAACCGGACAGAGAGAACCTGGGGTTTATGGGAAGATATCATTTGTCGATTTTTTTGAAGAACTGCAGGAATTCTTTCCAAAAATTAAAATTGATCATTACCAATCGAATATTGAGGGAGAGTTGATTGACAAAATACAGCAATCGATGTATGAATATAACGCAGTTGTTTTAAATGCCGGTGGATACACTCATACTTCTGTTGCCATAGGAGATACCATAAAAGCAATTGATATTCCTGTTATTGAAGTACATATATCAAATATTTTCTCGCGTGAAACATTCAGGCACACATCATATATTGCGCCTAACTGCTTAGGAACAATTTCAGGCTTAGGTCTTGATTCATACCGACTTGCAATAGAGCATTTGATTAAAAGATAATTATAATCAAACAAGCATTAATGGCTTATTTCCTATTATTCAATACCAGGTGGTAAGAGTTTTATTTTTTTACTATACGAAGTAAATTACCAGTATTCGGATCGAAATATAGTTGTGTATTTCCAAGTGGAGCCATTAATAACTTACCAAACTGACAAATTGGGTAACTAACTGTTTTAAAAGCCTTTCCATTATAATTAACTTCAATTGTTGTATTTTCCGGCATCCGATAAAAGAGATGATTCTCCTTTTGTACAGGTTTTTCAGGTAATAGAGAAGTATTTCCATGCTTATTAAAAACCAGTTCTATTACATCACCCTTATCAGTTGTCATTACTTTGCGTTTGTCCTCTCCCTTTTCAACTATTACGAAAATAGTATAATGCTCAACACTACTTAATTCTTTTCCTAAAAACAATTGTAAATAGTCGTTTTCCATTTTCTTCAATTCATTATCCATATAAATTCCATCCTTAGAATAATCTTCACGGATTACATCCAATGATCCTTGCACCAAGGAAACTGAGAATTCCGAAAACTCCCCCGCTAATTATT
>JBFFLX010000301.1:0-3194 GCA_041554435.1 Bacteroidales bacterium | reverse complement strand
TTCAACTCAGGTATCACAACAAAATTATCGAATTTTGTTACTCAAATAAAAAGTTTCGCTGCAGAAATGAAGAAAAAAGAGGCTTATGATGCTGCTCATCATATTGCCGTTTCTTCAGGCATTTTAAAAATGTATCGCGATGAGGATACTCCGGAAGCCGTTAGCCGTGTTGAAAATATCGACGAACTCTTAAACGGGATTAAGGAGTTTAGTGAAAAAGGTGCCGAAGCTAATGTTGGTGATTTGGAAAGCCAGGGTACGCTTGAGGAATTTATGCAGGATGTTGCTCTTCTTACCAATCAGGATAATGAAGATGAGGAGGATAATAATAAAGTAACATTAATGACTATCCACTCGGCTAAGGGTTTGGAGTTTCCTTATGTTTATGTTGTTGGATTGGAAGAAAATTTGTTTCCGTCAATACAATCAATAAGTACCAGGTCCGATTTGGAAGAGGAGCGCAGATTGTTTTATGTAGCCATAACCCGTGCGGAAAGGCAACTAACTCTTTGTTATGCTGAAAGCCGCTATAGGTGGGGCCAGTTTACAATAACAGAGCCCAGTAGGTTTTTAGAAGAGATTAATGAAGAATTGATTGATAAACCGCGTAAAGTAATTAATGCAAGTCCTTTTGCAGAAAAGAAAACCAGTGAAACCAATATCGCATCCAGGCGAAACCTGAAATCAATTTCAGCAACAAATGGCGACAATACTGCTTTTGCAGAATCCGATACCACATCCCTGCAAACAGGCATGCAGGTAGAACATCCTAAGTTTGGTAAAGGAAAAGTTCTTACAGTGGAAGGTAACGGCCCTAATAAAAAAGCCACAGTTTTTTTTAATGGCGTTGGCCAGAAGAGTTTGCTATTAAGGTTTGCCAAATTAAAAATTCTGGGATAAAATAATCCCATTACACACTATTTATGTTAAACAGCCTTAAATACCGTACTTTATAAATAAATAATAAGTACTTTTGCACAATAATTATTACAAAAAACACTTAGTTTAGTAAAAGATAAAAATGGAATATAATACTAAAAGAGAATTAATGGCTATTCCTGAATATGGAAGGAATATTCATAAAATGATTGATTATTGCATTGGAATAGAAGATAGGGAAAAGCGTACTAAAACTGCTCATACAATTGTTAAAGTTATGGGTCAGATGAATACTCCCAATGCAAAAGGAAATGACTTTGAACATAAACTTTGGGATCATTTATTTATAATGTCAGGGTTTAACCTTGATATTGATTCACCCTTTCCGGCACCAAAAAAAGAGGAAATAAGTAAAAAACCTGACAGGATTGCTTATTCAAAAAGTGAGGCTAATTACCCTCATTATGGTAAACATATTGAAAGAATAATCTCTGCAGTTGCCGATATGGAAGAAGGTGATAAAAAGGATGCAATTGTACTTTCTATATCCAATTTTCTTAAAAAAGCATATTTAAACTGGAACAGGGACTCTGTTAATGATGAAACTATACTTAAAAATTTAGAGGAACTTTCGAAAGGTAAACTAACTTTGAAGGAAGAATACAATCTTATTTCTACTGCAGAGGCTCTTGCTAAACCCAAAAAACAAAAAAATATCGTTAATAAAAAGGTTGTACCACAAAAATCAACTAAGAAAAAATACAAAAGAAGATTTTAGAAATGGGTTCTTTTAGGATAAAGGGAGGAAAGAGTTTGTCGGGAAGCATCAAGCCGCAAGGTGCTAAAAATGAAGCCCTGCAAATAATTTGTGCCGTTTTACTTACCGATGAGGATGTAACTATTTCTAACGTTCCGGATATCCGGGATGTAAATAAACTTATCGATTTATTAAAAGGCCTGGGAGTAAAAGTTAAAAAACTTGCTGATAATCAGTTTGTATTCAATGCATCTAATGTAGACATTAGCAATGTTTATACTGCTGAATATTATAAAAACGCCTCCAGTATCAGAGGTAGTGTTATGCTTCTCGGACCAATGATTGCCCGTTTTGGAAAAGGTTTTCTGCCTCAACCTGGTGGAGATAAAATAGGACGACGACGACTTGATACTCACTTCACAGGTCTTCAAAAACTAGGCGCGGAATTCAACTACGACGAACACGAACAATGCTACCATATTAATGCTGATAAACTAAGTGGTGCTGATATGCTGCTTGAAGAGGCGTCGGTAACCGGAACTGCAAATATTTTAATGGCTGCAGTTTTGGCTGTAGGAAAAACAACAATTTTTAATGCAGCATGTGAACCATATTTGGTGCAATTGAGTAAAATGCTCAATAGAATGGGTGCCAAAATTGAAGGAATCGGATCAAATTTATTGAAGATAGAGGGTGTAGAAAAACTTCACGGTACTAACCACACTATGCTTGCCGACATGATAGAGGTTGGTAGTTTTATTGGACTTGCAGCCATGACAAGGTCGCAACTAACAATTAGTGATGTAAAACTTGAGGACCTTGGCCTGATACCCACTGTTTTTAGGAGACTTGGAGTAAAGGTTGAGCAAAAAGGCAAGGATATATTTATACCAAAGCAAGAGCATTACAGTATAGAAAATTACATCGATGGCTCTATTATGAGTATTGCTGATGCACCATGGCCGGGTTTTACTCCCGACTTAATTAGTATAGTTTTGGTTGTTGCTACCCAGGCCAACGGAAGTGTATTAATTCATCAGAAAATGTTTGAAAGCCGCTTGTTTTTCGTTGATAAACTGATAGATATGGGCGCCAGAATTATCTTATGCGATCCGCATAGAGCAACGGTTATAGGCTTAAATCATGAGTTTCCTTTCAAAGGCATTAAGATGACTTCCCCTGACATCAGAGCCGGTGTTGCATTGCTCATCGCAGCCCTTTCTGCAACCGGAACCAGTATTATTGATAATATTGAACAAATCGATCGTGGTTATCAAAACATCGACCAAAGATTAAGAATGCTTGGTGCCGAAATAGAACGATTTTAAACTAACAGTTAACAAAAAAACTAACAATTAGCATTTAGTTAAAAGGTTGTTTGTTTACCTAATAAATCAAGTCACTTTTTAATTTACAATTGATAATGGAAAATGGTGATTAGTGAATGGTGAATGGTGAATCGTTAGTTGTTAGTCGTTAGTTGTTAGTCGTTAGTTGTTAGTCGTTAGTTGTTAGTCGTTAGTTGTTAGTCGTTAGTTGTTAGTCGTTAGTTGTTAGT
>JBFFLX010000300.1:0-3214 GCA_041554435.1 Bacteroidales bacterium | reverse complement strand
GTTGCCGAGTGCAGGACGTCCTGACAGTCAGGGGATTTGCTTTTTAGGAAAAATAAACTATAATGATTTTATAAAGGCCCAGATTGGTGAAATGCCGGGTGAAATTCGCGAACTGGAAACAGACAAAGTACTGGGTGAACACAAAGGCTTTTGGTTTCATACCATTGGACAGAGAAAAGGCTTAGGCTTAAGTGGAGGCCCATGGTTTGTGGTCAAAAAAGATCTGGAGAAAAATATTATTTATGTTTCAAACGGTTACGATCCTGCCAGTCAGTATTCAAATATTATTCCTTTGGAAGATATGCATTGGTTGAATACCAATCATGATTATTCCCATATAAAGGAGGTGAAATTTAAAATCAGGCATCAACCGGAATTTAATAAAGGGGAATTAGTTTTAGAAAACGGAACAAACAGAATTATAAGTGACACCGAAATTTCAGGTATTGCACCAGGACAATTTGCCGTTGTTTACGATATGGAAGAAAAAACCTGTATTGGTAGTGCTGTTATTTCTGAAAGAAATTAATAATCCATTTTCAGGATAGCCTCTGCGGCTCGCTCCGAAGCACCTTTATTTCCTAACTTTTCAATGAGTGATTTGTAATCAGAAATAATTCTTTCGCGATTTTTACTTTCCAGCAAAAGGTTCAACTCTTTAGTTAATCGTTTACTATTAAGATCACTCTGAATCAATTCGCAAACTACTTCCTTATCCATAATAAGGTTTACTAGTGAAATATATTTTATATCGACTATACGTTTTGCTATTTCAACAGAAATCCAGTTGCCTCTGTAACAAACTACCTGTGGAGTACCAATTATTGCTGTTTCCAAAGTTGCGGTACCCGAAGTTACCAGTGCAGCATAGGAATTAGCAACCAGAGAATGTGTTTGCCCGAAAATTACTTTTGCTTCACTTTTATCCTTAAACGGTTTATAAAATTCTTCACCCAAACTCTCAACTCCAGCAATAACAAATTGGTAATCAGAAAACTGTTCTTCTATGCTTAACATAACATTAAGCATACTGGCAACTTCTTGTTTTCTACTTCCCGGAAGAAGAGCAATTATTGGCTTGTCATTCAAATTGTTACGCGATATAAATTCAGACTTAGTAGCGAATTTTTCATTCTCTATGGCATCTAAAAGCGGATGTCCCACAAACTCCACTTCGTAATTATATTTATCATAAAACTCCTTCTCAAAAGGAAGAATAACAAGCATTTTATCTACATACTTTTTAATTTTATGTACCCTTGATTTCTTCCAGGCCCAAACCTGAGGTGATATATAATAAACAACCTTAATACCTTCTTTTTTAGCGAATTCGGCTATTCTCAAATTAAAACCGGGATAATCAATTAAAATGAGCACATCGGGTTTATATTCTAAGATATCCCTTTTACAGAAGGCTATGTTTTTAAATATTGTTCTCAGGTTCATCAGCACTTCGGCAAAGCCCATGAATGCAAGATCCTTATAATTCTTAACAATTTCGGCGCCTTGTTTCTGCATCAATTCACCGCCCCAGGCTCTGAATTCTGCATTGGCATCTTTATTTTTCAGGGCCTTAATTAAATTAGAGCCATGCAAATCGCCCGATGCTTCTCCCGAAATTAAATAGTATTTCATTAATCCCTAATAGAAATTTATAAAATATAAAACTACTACTACCAATGTAACAAGCAGAATACCAGCCCCTGCTTTATATCTTTTTACGTTAATATAAAAATATCTCAAGGTAAGTATATTTCCTACAACACTCAACAGATAAAGATAATCCATTTGAGCGACCATATGCTTGCCAAACGAATTAAAATACATCATATCAATTAAATACACCAATCCATAAACAATTACCGGCAAAACAATGCCAACAATAGCACCCAGATAATAAGTATCTTTTTTAAAAAATTCCATATTAAAATTTTATTTTATCAACCGCATCGTGAGCCGTAAAATCTACATTTACCGGCACAACTGAAGTATAATTATCGTGTAAAGCTTTTTCGTCGGTATCTTTGCGGCCATCCCCATTAACAAAATGACCACCCATCCAGTAATATTTTCTACGGTAAGGATCTGTTCTCTCTTCAAACTCTTCTACCCATCTGGCCTCAGCCTGACGAACAACTTTAATTCCTTTTATCTTTTCATCAGATTTCTTAGGAAAATTTACATTGAGAGCCACTCCTTTAGGCAATCCATCCTTAAGAACTTTACGACTTATTTTTTCCAATGATTCTTCAATATGTGAAAAATCGGCATCAGGACTGTAATCACAAATGGAAAAACCTATGGAAGGAATACCATCTATACAACCCTCCAGAACTGCCCCCATTGTTCCCGAATAAATTATGTTAATTGATGCATTGGAACCATGATTAATTCCCGAAACCAAAAGATCAGGAGTTTCATCAGATAAAATTGAATGCTTAATGAGTTTCACTGCATCAACAGGAGTTCCATTTGTACGATATTCCTTGTATCCGGGTTCATCAGTTATCAGGTTTAACCTGAGAGGTATTTGAAGTGTAACAGAATGCGATTTACCCGACATGGGATGCTCAGTGCTTATAACTATAACATCACCCAATTTGCGCATAATGGCCGAAAGAACTTTCAATCCTTTAGCAGCATAACTGTCGTCATTCGTTACAACTATTAATGGGCGTTTACTCATATTGTGATATTTTTTGCAAATATAGTTTTAGTTTTAAGACCATGTTGCAATGATAGTTCTGTATGGTAAAATTAATGATTTGTTAATAAATTATTGAAAAGGATCAGAGGATGAAAAGATCAGAAGATCAGAGGATCAGAAGATTAGAAGATCAATGGATGAATGGATGAATGGATCAGAAGATCAGAAGATCAGAGGATCAGAGGATCAATGGATTATAAGATCAATGGATCAAAGGTTCAAAGGTTCAAAGGTTCAGAGGTTCAAAGGCTCAGAAGATCAATAATTTAAAAACCAAATGCAATTTAAAACAACAAAACGTAACTCGCAACTCGCAACTCGTAACACGCAACAGATTGAAAGGCTAGAGGATAATTAAAATGATCAGAGGATCAATGGATGAATGGATCAGAAGATCAGAGGATCAATGGATTAGAAGATCAATAAATTAAAAACCAAATGCAATTAAAAACAACAAAACGGAACTCGTAACTCGTAACACGAAACTCGTAACACGAAACTCGTAAC
>JBFFLX010000299.1:0-3223 GCA_041554435.1 Bacteroidales bacterium | reverse complement strand
TAAAAATTAGGTATATAAATACAACTAAGTCAACTACTAAAATAGTGAAAATTCGTTTATTAAAGATGATATATACAGCAAAAATAAATACCCCAAAACCTAAAATAGTAGCTACCTGATTAGGACCAAAGCCCCCTGAAGCAGCAAAATTTGCAACACCACCAAATTTAATAGTATCTAGATCTGGTGTTTTAAAATACAATAAACTTAACATAGAAATAATTGGGAGTGCCATTACAAATAGCAGATTTAATAATTGATGAATGGTAAGTTTTCGTTTGTAAAAATAAATGGCTGATAACCCCAATAAAATAGGTCCGCTTAAATTAAAAGCAATGGCCTTTCTAATAGATTCATTAAAAGGAATATCTACAAATGCAATTCCTATCAGTAAAAGTAACATGTATACCAAATAACTTACTGAAACATGATGGCTTTTTCGTTCTACCAACAAGCCTGTTATTAAAAATAACAATACGGAATATTTTGGTAATTCGTGAAAGAACATGCCGCCAGACATGCGAAACAAGACTTCAGCACCAATCATATACCCACTCCAAAAAATGGCGTCATTATTTTTATTCTTATTCCTAATAATAAACAAAACTCCAAAAAATACGATCAATCCAGAATATACTTTGGTGATCAAACCCGACAACAGTAAAACGCCCAACAACAAATGGAAAAGGGATGCGTATAACCTACTATGTTTTGAGAAATTAATCAAGGTTGTATATTGCTTTTAAGGTATGTATAAAATTTGATTTTGAATAGTTCATTTGAACGTTTTCATGTAAAGTAATACTTAATTTTAAACATAATTTTTTATCTACTATTAATAGCTCCAAAGCATTTGCCAATGCTTCTTCATTATTGGGAACTACCACCATGCCACTTGTTTCATGTGCCACTACTTTTGCACATTCTCCAACATCCGTGACTACTACCGGTAATTTAGCCAAGCCATACTCAAGCAATGCAACAGGCAATCCTTCCGACTTTGATGACAATACACCAATTGATGCTTGTTCTAAAATAAATGGAGTATCATTACAACTTCCGTACAAAAATACATGATTACTTAATTTATTATAGGCTATATACTCCTTAATTTCTGTAGCATACGTATCTTGTACATCTAATCCCACCAAATGCAAGGTCCAATCTAAATGGATTTCATTCACTCGCTGAAACGCTTTTAATAAATTGATATGATCTTTTTCTGGTCTTAAATTTGCCAAACAAACTATACGTTTTCCATTCTCCCCTTTTAATTTCGTAGTTCCCTGAATATTCCCATCTAATACCGCAAAATTTGGTAAGTAATGGTTATGTACTGCTTTTAGTTTTAGCTTCGCCCAATCATTTAACATGGTATTTACTGAAATGATACTCTTAAAAAAATATGAAGCAAATTTTATCGGTAAAATTTTCCGTAAAGTTAAATTAACGGCATTCCCATAATGATTATGCCATACTATTTTAATTTTTGGAATTGAAAATTTTACTAAAACAGCTGTAAAATAAGATGATGAATGTGCATGAATAATTGTTATTTTATTTTCTGTTATATATCTTTTTAACTTATTCAATGCTTTAACATCTATAATTTTTTTCTTGTCTAGAAATAAATACCCTACGCTGCTATTCATTTTAGCTCTTAAATTACCTTCTAAACGAGTTGCACATAAATAGGATTCAATTCCAGCTTCTTTAGCTAATTCATTGGCAATATTAACCGCCATCATTTCAGCTCCACCAGCATTTAGAGAATCTATAAGTTGTATGACTTTTAATTTATTATTCATTTATATTCTTTTTTCCAACGCGCCAGCTGGTACATTCTCTAAAAATGTTCACTGAACATTTTTTGAACGTTCTGTCCTGTCTTGCTGAACTTGTTTCAGCATCTGTTACTTTTGCTCCAAATCATGAGATTCCTCATCAAGTGCGGAATGACGATCTTTTTTGAGCTGACGGTAGGTTGCGTCTTGCTTAATTTTATAAACTCAAATCCTTATACAAATCTAATAAATTAGGGTTGTTTTCCCTTATTAAATTCCACTTCCATTCCTTATGCCAATTTTTTAATTGTTTTTCTCTCTGAATTGCCTGTTTTATATCGCTAAATATCTCGAAATGCAATAATTCATTAACATTATACTTTTTTGTAAAAATTGATCCAATTCCTTCTTTATGCTCTTGTATTCTTCTTACTAAATCACTTGTTACACCTATATATAAAACCGTTTTGTGACTATTACAAAGTATATATATAAAACTCTTTTTCATAGTTACATTATAATTATTTCATCTCCTCATGAAAAGACCCTGAATCAAGTTCAGGGTGACGGTTGGTTATTTGTCCACCGCGCCATCTTTATCAACGCTCCAACTCGCCCATAGCTCACGCTATGTCGTTCTAAAAATGTTCACTGAACACTTTCTTTACGTTCTGTCCTGTCATGCTGAATTTGTTTCAGCATCTGTTTATTATCTTCCAAATCATGAGACCCTGAATCAAGTTCAGGGTGACGGTTTATAACAACTTCCCTATTTCCTCTTCAAACTTTTCTAAAGTAAATTGCCTCGACCACTCCATTGCTTGTTTTACCTGTACTGTATATTTTTCAGGATCTTTTAAATACCTTTCAATTACCAAAACTATTTCTTCAACGTTTTCCTGTACCAAAGCACCTCTAGCTCCATTGGCTAACATATAAGGTATGCAAGATACTGCACTTGAAATTGGTAAACAACCCCAAAACATTGCTTCAGCCACTACTTTAGGCCATCCTTCCGATTTGGATATAAACAATAAAAAATGTGCTTTTTGATAGGCCGTTTTCACCATGTCTTTTGAAACATTTCCATGTAAAAGAATAATGGTCTCTAATTTATTCTCTTTAATATAGGCTTCTATAACTTCTCTCTCTACTCCTTCACCATACATATCTAGTTGAACTTGATAACCCTTCTTTTTTAATTCATGAACCACCCTCACACTTAATAATGGCTGTTTTCCTTTGGTAAGTGCACCTACAAACAGGAAGTATATTTTACCGTCATTGCGAGGAGTGCGCGACGTGGCAATCTGTTTCTCTTGCTCGTCATTCCCAACTTGATTGGGAATCTGTTTATCTTGTTCTGAATCATGAGATCCCCAGTCAAGCTGAGGATGACGGTTTTTTTCGTCATTGCGAGGAGTACGCGACGTGGCAAT
>JBFFLX010000298.1:0-3256 GCA_041554435.1 Bacteroidales bacterium | reverse complement strand
AGATTAACTGAATAATTTAAAATATTAAATAATATAAATTTTTAGTTTTTAGTTTTTAACTCTTAACACCAAAAATGGTCCAGTTGAGGAATTCTACAGCAACTGGACCTATTCAAATAAATCATTCGGTTTACATTTAAAAAAACCTCAGCGTTTCACTTACTTCAGGATTTAACAAAAGGAATCTCATTTCTTCTGAACCTCCATTAAAATTTCTTCTATTTCCACGTCTGTCATTATCCGACATAAGTTTTTTCATATCACTCTTCCACTTTTCTCTTTGTGGTTTTAAATCATTTAAAATTGCCTGAATTTCATCATTATGCTCAATGGCAATGGCTCTAACGGCTTGCATACTTTTCTGCATTTGCTCTCTGAAACTGTCGAAAGCGGGGTCGTTACGCCTTTGACCGGGAACAAAATCTTCACTTTCTCTCCAGTTTTTCACCATAGCTTCACGCGACATTATCATGCCTCTTGCAGTTTCAATTTCCTTTTTTTCTGTATCACTTAAATTTTTATCCAATGCTTTTCTTTTCTCAGCCATAACAGGAAAGATATTTTCTTTCGCATAGTTAACTGCTTCATCAGGAACATCACTCATAAATCTTATATTATTTCCTCTCATACCATTTCGTTGAGAACGCATTCCCATCATAGATCCTGCAGAATTTTTATCCCAAAGCAAGAGCCAGGCCGCATCATTCATCTTTTTCATTGAATGCACATACATATTATTTACTTTGGCATTTCTCCCTCTTTTTCCCTTTCCATTAAAATTGTTTTTACAATTCTTCTGGAATTCTACAATTTCTGTGGTATATTTTTCTGATTGTTCAGGATATTTATCGGCAATTTTCTCTGCCTCTTTTCTTATTTTATACATTTCATCGCGAAAGGCTCTGGATTGATCCACATCGCTATTCACAGACATATTCTTTTTCAAATCCACCAGGCTGGACTTAAGTTTCTCAATTTTGGATTTATCGCTGGCACTGAGTAATGCATAAAACTCGGATTGTTGCTTAACTAATTCCGATTTCATATTATTTACACAAGTATTATTACAATCTGCTGATCTACTTTGCCTCATTTGACCTCTTCCTGGGCCCTGGGCCATTAAACTGCTCATTGACAGTACAGTAATTATTACAAAAACTAATTTTTTCATCTTATTTATTTTAATGTTTAGTGGTTTGACAATTAAACATTCAATTTTATTCCCAATAAAAAAACCGCCTGGCCTGAGGCAAGACGGTTTTCTTTAAATAAGTTTAAAAATTATTTTGTAAGCACCAGTTTACCGGTGTAATTACTGTTATTGGTTTTTACATTATAAAGATAAATTCCTGCCGGTAATGCTGATGCATCCCAGGTAAAATTATGTTTTCCTTTATTTAACTCACCACTTTGAAGAATGCTCACTTTCTTCCCGTTAAGGCTATAAATACTAATCTCGGCATTTTGATTTTCCTTCAAACTTAAACTAATGTCAACCTTATTGCTAAATGGATTAGGGAAAGTTTTTAGATTAATATCTTCTTTTTCTATCTCGGCAACATCTGTCCAGATAAAGTCAACGCCAAAGAAATATAAATATTCAGCCATAAGAGCATCTTTCGACCAGCCATCTTCTCCCACAAGTCCACCAAAATCTACTGAAGAACCAATGGTTTTATAGGTTTCATTTTCATATGAAATGGCAGTGGCATAAGCCGGTGCTTCATTTTGAAGTATCACCTGAGCCTCTCCTATGGGTGCTAGTCTGTCGATATAATTATTAACTCCTTCGAATAAAAAACTATAACCCTGAAGCATGCTTCCTTCAAAACCAATAATCCGATTAACATCTCCCTGACCATCACCAACACCGTTAATCATAAACTTTTCATGTACAGGTGTTGCATCGTCAAATGCCCATGTGTCAGCACCTTCCATATAAACACGACCTCCATTATCCAGATAATCGCTAAGCATCTGGCCCTCTTCGTTACTTAGAACATGATTATCAGGGTATGCGCCCAAAATAACAAATATAGATTTATATTTTTCAAGGTCTAATGGTAAAGAGCCTTCCATATTTTCAGAACCCACATTAAGCATGGTAAAACAATTCTGCATTTCACTGGCTGTTGTTACTTCTGGAGCAAAGTCCATTACTAAAACCGGGATTAATCCAACATAAGTTGAGAAACTATTAGTATAGTTAATACCATAATCAGCAGTAAAATCAATATTAAAGAAAACTGTTATGCCATCTTCAGCATCATCAGAAACAGTAACATTATAAGTTGCGGTATAAGTATCGCCTCCACCTAAATCGCCATAACTAATTTCACTATTATTAATAGTAATTTCCGGATCGTTAGAAGTAAGTGTTCCTAAAACATTAAATGCTTCTGAGGAACCGGCATTTTCCATTTCTAAAATAATATTTGCATTTTCACCTGCATCTAATCGTCCATTATTATTTGCGTTACTATCATCAATAGTAAATGACATAAAGTTTAATGCGGGAGCATGAGCAGTAAGCACAAATGATGATTCCCAGAGTGATCTGCCTGATTCATCTACAGAAGTAACAGTAAATCCAATCTGGCTGCCATCGGGTATATTTGGAAACACATCAAAAGCAAAACCATCGGCAACAGAAACAGTATCATCAGGTGCTATATTACCATAAGTTTCTTCATTATCTGTAAGGGAGATAAACTCACTATTAGTTGTAATTGTGGTATTCACTCCAACAGCCTCATCGGCTCCTACATTCGACAGGCCAACCGTTAATAATATGCTTTCGTTATAGTCTATCATATTATTATTATTACCTGATTCATCGTTTACGAAATTATTTGCATAAACAATATATGGGCCTGAATTATTTATAATATCTACAGTTGACTCATAAGGGAAATAATTAAACGAAGTAATTACTAAATCCATAGTACCAATATCTTGTAGAGGAGTAAAAACCATAGTTGCTGTCCCTGAATTTACATAAGCGGAAGATATGATTTCACCATCCATGGAAAGCACCGCAAGAGCACCTTCTGCATCACAATTAACCTGGAAAGTCGTTGCTCCCATAGGAATTGATGATTCATGGGTAACCGTCATAGTTGCAGGAATATCAGTACGTACCATTAGTGAAGGATCTCCAAAAATAGTCCAGGTATCGGTCATTTCATCACCACCTGCTCCATAAGCATCATTCATGCCCATACATCCGTTCATGGTTATTCCACCAAAAGTGCGT
>JBFFLX010000297.1:0-3262 GCA_041554435.1 Bacteroidales bacterium | reverse complement strand
ACACAGCAAAGGAGGACATTGGAGCCATTGGTTTAATAATAACCCAAAAAACGATGAAGAGTCTGAATTTAAAAGATATGGGTATGTAGCGTTTTCAAGACCAAAACATTTATTAGTAATGGCAACACCTAAATTAAATCAAACAGAAGCAAAATACTTTGAAGACATGGATTTTAAAACAGAAAATTTAAAAGTAAAATCATTGTTTTAAAAAAGCACGAACGCCCAACAACGGGTATAGTGCATGCCCTCCGGGACACGCACCATACCCAAACCGTTGTACGCAATGCGAAGAAAACCATACACGATGAATAAGTTAATTACATTGTTTTTCATAATTATTACGACCGTTCTTCATTCTCAACAAAATATGATTTGGGAGACAATAAATTTTCCTGATTCATTAACTCCAAAGACTATTAATGCTCAAAGAGAAGGAATACTACTTGTTTCCGCATCGGGAAGTTCGACTGGTGGATTGTACAGATCTTACGACTATGGTCAATCATGGGAAGAACTAATCTATGACAGTATTTGGCATTCAGCACCCGCAACTATACAGTATAGTTTAGATAATGTATTATTTATTGGAACTGTTTCTGGAATATATCGTTCTTATGATGATGGTAGTGCTTTTGAAAATGTATATTCAGGATATCATGGGTACTTAAAATATGTATTCTCACCAGAGAACTATTTATATACGGTTGGTTGGGAATTATCACTCAGAACCAAAGATATGGGAAACAGCTGGGATACACTTTGTTATCATGGTCCAAATGGTTTTTATTCTGACATATCTTTTGGATCGAATAATGAATTATATGCAGTTGGAGGTGGTTATTACCCAATAATTGGAGGTTTTTTCAGATCACTTGATGATGGAGAGACGTGGCAGAATATTGGTATTACTAATACATTCCTTCGATCAGTTGTTGTAAATAGTAATGGTACTATTATGGCAGGTGGATTCGATGCTAATAAAGTTTACAGATCATTTGACAACGGTGAAAATTGGGAGCTTTCAGGTAATATACTTGCGGATGTTATGGAAACTTATGGAAATGATCTACTGATAGCTGGTGGTAATATAAATTCAAATCATGGATGTTGGTTCTCTGAGGATTGGGGAAACACTTGGGTAGATATTGATGATAACGTACTAAATGATAGGATTGCTACAATTTCAATATCACCTAACAATACCATTTATATTAAATCAGGCACAACACCAAGCACAAGCCAACTTTTCAAATCAATCAACCCTATTTTAATAAATAAGAAAATTGAAAAAAGGCCATTGTTAAATGTTTTTCCAAATCCTTGTAAATCTAGAATTAGAATATTGTCAAATAACGAGACCTATTTTAATGAATATATACTAATTGACCACCTTGGAAGGACTGTAAAGACTGATAATATTAATGATAACACAATCGATATTTCAAACTTAAAGACTGGATTTTACATGCTAATTTTAATATCAGAATCAGAAAATGTTAAAGTCAAAATTGAAAAAATATAAAGCACAGCGTACAACAAAAAATATAATGCATACCGCAGTTAAGTGCTTTAAAGAAAATGATATATAAAATTGACGATATAGAAACAAAAGAAAATTATTGAACAAGGTGCGGCACGCATCATATTAAAAACGTTACCAGTAATTTTACCGTAATCTCAACGATCCATGAAAAGATCAAAATAAAGTCAAGCAAAAAATGAAGGAAAACTAACAACTATGAAAGTAACCAGAATCTATGTAATTATCGTGCTTGGAATTGTCTTTCTTCAACAAGGGTGCTTTAAAGACAAAATAGACGAAGAAAGATTATTGACCGATGAAATGAAAAGTCAAAATCCTTATCATAAACAAGACAAACTCTACTTTGAGTCAAACAATGCAAAGGAATATATTTTGGACGTATCATTCAGGACTAATGAGATTTTTGAATACCAAAATGGTAACTATGCAACAAATTATTTAGTTGAATTAGAAAAAACATCAATAAATTCTTTGGACACATCACAACAATGCGGTTTTTGGTTGGAAATGGTAGGCTACGATAGACCACCTAGATTAACATTATACTTCGATCCTCCATCAAAAGTGGGAATGACTGCATATTTTGACTTGCCATTGAATAAAGACCGCCCGGAGTTTGTTGACTCTGTGTATATCAATGAGAAGTGGCATTATGGAGTTTACGTCGAAGAGAACGCAAAAGTTGATAGTAACGCATACAGACTATACTATTCAACTGAACTTGGAATAATTAAAATTGACTTTTCTGATGATAGCACTTGGGAACTAAAGAAAATAGAATGGGCAGAATGAAAAAACTACTGGTAACACAGGCTCATACCAAATAGCCTCGTTTGCTTCTTCGTAAAGAAAAGAAATGATAAATTTGAACTTACATAATAATAACACGATTAATTAAGGAATAGCGGCTACTTGGCATAGCCAAAACGTTATGGGCAAGCTTATGAAAACGAAAAATCAAGCATGATTATCATGAAGAGAAACATAAGATATTTAATTGTAACTATTATTATTACATTATTTGGGTTATTTACAAATGCCCAATTACCAATTAATTATAATATCAAAAACTTAATTTGTATTAATAATAGCAGAAAAGTTAACGGGGATTCAATTAAATCAAAAACCTCTAATGAAATTTCTTTACTTAAAGGTGAGTTGAAAAGAAAAAAATATATCACTGATAGTATTACAAAAGTTCTTGTAGATTCGATAATGTTAGAGATTGATAGAATAGATATGGAAATTGAAAAAATAGAGAGTAGTTTTTTACGGAAAACATCCAATTTTCTAAAATACACATTTACAGGAGGTGATGATGATCTTACTGAATTAAAAAATAAACGATCTGTACAAAAAAAAATTATAGAACTCATAATCCATCGATCAGCAATGCAGAAACTCGAATTAGACTCGATATTTAAGGTAAAAATTGACTCGATCCAAGAATGCAATAAGTATAGACGGTCCACAAATGATGCGATATAATGCTGAAAATTAATTATTAAAGCCAGCCCATAACAAAAAATATAATGCATACCGCAGTTAAGTGCTTCAATGAAAATGATTTGTAAATTTGACGATATAGGAATTAAAGAAAATTATCGAATAAAGTGCGGCACACACCATATTAAAACCGTTGTGCATAATTTTAATCCACCAGAAGATGATGATGAAAATGAGAACTTTAATTGTTTTTATAATGCTTTTAATTGT
>JBFFLX010000296.1:0-3263 GCA_041554435.1 Bacteroidales bacterium | reverse complement strand
TAATATCCCCTTTTGAATTTGTAAGTCTTTGGGTTTTTAACCCTCATGAATACATTTTTTCTTTTATTCTTAACATCGTTTGCAAGAATCCTATTAACCTTTCTTCTAAAAACATCGAAGCTAATATCATTACCCTCAGAGAAAAGAGTATTATTGATATTGAGGACGTGCAATGCAATGTGCTTAACGTGCAATCCCTCTTTTTTAACTTTTTTATCTGATAGGATTTTCTGTATCGATTCTTTGAGATGCATAGAGCGTATTTCAGGCGTGTAGTTCAACATGGACTCATCGCTGGGTCTTGCAGAGCGCTCAGAGTCCAATTTATTGTGTAGCGTTTTTTATTCCCTTAGCTAATTTTATTTTATAAAAGCAATAATAATGATAAAATTAGCAATGCACTTGAAACATATATTAATGTTGTAGCTGATGCATTTGTTGAAGACATATTATGCATAGGCACTTTCGTTTCCTCTTCCGTCATTGTAAAGTTTCCTTGTAAATTTGATTCTTTCCCATTTTGCAAAATAGCTATTGAGTAGCGACCTTCTTTCGATTGCAAAGGTTTCTGCATCCAGCCTTGATAAACATCATTCATGTATATATTATCTGTAGGGAAGAGACAATCAGATAAGGTAGAATAAGGGCCGATTGGTGTTTGGGCTTGAAGAGCAGATTTTTCCATAAACCGAATACCTGCATGGATACAACGGTAAGACACTCCATTAACTAAAAGAAAAGATTTGTCCCAATCAATAAAGATGGGTTCTGAACCGAGATTCTCAACTGTGAAACAAAATCCGTCAACTCTGCCTGTATTTGGTCTGATTACTATTGTAGAGTCAATATTCTCATTTTCAATCGGTGTTATTTTGTAATTTGCTATTTTTGTTGTCGTCATGCACGAAGACATAACTGAAAAGAGAATTACCAGCAAGAACAGGTTTAGCTTAATTTTTTTCATTTTGGTTTTCATATGTTTGGTTTTTTGTTTTTAATCCTTAATTTTTATTTAATCTATCATATTTTTCAATTCATTTTGATTCTCATTATCTAAATAAAACTTTCTTCTCATGATTTTTTAAAATGCTACACAACGTAATAGTATTTTATCCATCGTTGATACAAATTACAACAATGCGGTGATATTTACCATAATATTGTTGGTAGATTTATTCTAATTAAAAATGATGGATAAAATATAGTTGGACGACAGCGATAATGGCAATGTACTTGTTGTTGCTGATGCCTTTTAATTAGATTAGATAGCAAGCTTATTTGATGTATTTAAAAGGTAAAAAATGACCCTTTGGCTTTGCTGGACTGTGGAACATCACTACTGATGAGAACGGTCAAGAAACGCATTCATTTGGCATCCTGACAACAGTAGCAAATCCTTTATTGAAGCGGCTTGGCTGCTATAGGATGCCTGTGATTATTAATGAACAAAATGAGAGGCGATGGATTTCAAAAAATACCGAATTATCTCAGGTATTACAGATGTTAAATCCATACCCACATCACTTAATGAATGCTTATTCTATATCGGATAAAATTAAGAATAAAGAGAACAACTCTTTGGAGGTAATACAACCTGTGGGCAGTCGAATATATAGTGAACGTTTTAACATGCCGTCACGAAAAAAGAAACGTGAAGTTAGGGATTATGGTAAGAGACCAACGATGGGTGAGGTGGCTAAAATGGGTAGGAAATAGATTGTCGTTTAAGTCGTAGACCCTTACGTACGGTGGTGTGAAACCCTCTCCCTGCTAGTGATTGCTAGCAGGGCGGGCTACTCGATTCTGTGCCGTTTTTATTCAGTCTTTTTATTCAATTCATTTACTATTTTTGGAAAAATATCATACCACCATGATACTCCGCCTTTTCTTTCTCCAAATCTAACAATCACTGTATTTGACCTTGGACTAACAAAAATATATTGTCCAAAATGTCCAGCAGCATGAAAATCTCCATTTTCTCTCTTAATCCACCATAAATACTTAAAGCTTAAACCGTATCTATCTGTTTTTGAACTTTCGTTTAATGAAACTGATTCAGAAATCCATTCTTCAGGGATTATCTGTTTATTATTCCATTGACCATTCTTCAAAAGTAACATTCCAATTTTCGCAAAATCTATCGCTGTAGCATTTAATCCGTCCGCAACATGTTCAAATTTATTTTCTTTGCTGTCAACCGAAAATGTAGCAGGATATTCCATTCCAATTTGTTTCCATATTTTTTCCTGAAGATAGTATGAAATGGATTCACCAGTAGCATTTTCAAGTACTGCCCCTAATAAGAGAATACTGTATTCGTCTGTACTCCACTTTGTCCCAGGTTCATTCTCCAATTCTATTCCTTTAATTAGTTTTCTGACATTTCTGGTATAATAGAATTTTGGTTTGTCACTGAAAAAGGACATTTTATTATTGTATTTGATGCCTGTTGTCTGATTTAGGCATTGTTTTATAGTTATTTCACCTAATTCTTCATTTCTAAAATCATTGATATAATTTTTCAAAGGGTCGTTAATGCTTTTAATGTGTCCCTCGTCTATGGCAATACCAATTAACATGGACAATATTGATTTGCTCGCTGAAAATGCTTTACATAAGGATTCCCTGTTCCTTCCGTTCAAATAGTTTTCATAGATGATTGTATCATTTTGAATGACAATAAGTGCATTTGTTTTTGTCAATGCAAGAAGTTTTGTGAAATCATTAATAGTTTCCCCTTCACGTTCAAATGCAAGCTTTGAGAAAAGTTCCTTATCAATTCTTTTTGGTATTAAATATGGATTGTTGGAATTTTCAATTGTAACAGAAGGAAATTTCTGATAATCATAAACATCAGGAATATTCCAACGAATTAATCGTCCATAATAATTATCGGTAAAAACAATGAATCCAATTGTAATAATCAGAATACTAATTATTACTTGCTTTATTCTTTTCTTTTTCATGTTTTATGTGTTGTAGTATGATTCTTTCAAATGGCACAGAACGGTTGGTACATGTTGCGGAGCGGATTTCGGAGAGCGTTCATGTCCGCTAGGACTGAACTGTGATGCGAGAATCCGCAGTTGCTACCCGCACCAACCCCGCTCTGAAATATGTACTTTGTTGAACTAAACCCGCTATGCGGGAGCTTATTTTGTCATTATAAATTCTGGCAATATTTCTGCTCTATTTAACCAGCCAAATTATTTTTCAATTCATCGAATAATGTCGGTACAATTTAATAATAACTTACTATATTT
>JBFFLX010000295.1:0-3274 GCA_041554435.1 Bacteroidales bacterium | reverse complement strand
GAATGTATTTTGATAGAACTGGTTTAATTTAATACCGTGATAATATAAAACTGATTTCATTTATTGTGAATCATATACTATATTTGTTGGTATATTCAACAACACCAAGTAAATATGAAAAATATTGCTCTCTCCTCAATTCTACTATTATTCCTTCTTTCAAACAATAGTTACGCTCAGAAATTTATAGCAGAGAAAGGTACAGCCTATAAAGAAGCAACAATAAATGTTTTATCGAAAAAGCAATTAAATTCTTCTGAAAAAACTGTTTTCAAAGTGCCAAATAAAAACTGGAGACCTGAAAAGTGGAGTTTTGATAAATCAAATATTATTTTTCAGGAAGAAAAGAAACAGACATCTGATAAAACCAAAAAACAGAGAATTTTATCTCCGGTTCCTGATACATCCTTTGCAGGATTAGCCGATAACGGAACTTCTATCCCACCCGATGTAAATGGTTCGGCAGGCCCAAATCATTTAATGCAAACTCTAAATACACAGGTTCGCATAACCGACAAATCAGGAAATGATTTGTTTACAACTTCGCTGTCAAATTGGTGGGATCCTATGCCGGGAAACGGAGGTACTTTCGATCCTAAAATTGTTTACGACCCCTATCAAAACAGATGGATAATGATTACTCCAAGCGGCTCAACATCAACTACATCCAGAATGTATGTTGGTGTAAGTACTACATCAAACCCTTTGGATGACTGGAATTTTTATTGGTTTGATACTGATACTACCGATGTTTTATGGTTCGATTATCCAAATTTAGGTTTTAACAAAAAGTGGATAAGCATTGGGGGAATTATGAGGAATTCAGCTTTTGAAGCAGTTGAGTTTGTAGTATTCACATTAGATAAACTTGATGCAGTAAACGGAGAAGACAATATTAGTTTAAACAAGTTTACTACTGCTTTGGGTTCAGCAATTGTGCCGGCTTCTACTTATGATTCAGTAAACGAAAATTTATATTTGATCTCCACAGGCGACGGTAATGATAATGGTTCAGGATACATTAACTTATTTAAACTAAGTGGAGAAACTGATAATCCAGTTTTTGAAATTGAAGGATCAATAGGCATACCCGAACCATGGGAGAACTGGTCGTATGAAAATCATGGCGATTTTCTTCCCCAACTGGGTAGTAGCGAAAAATTAAATAGTGTTGACGCACGTATGCATACTATGATTTTCAGAAACAACAAACTCTGGGCGGTTCACCACATATATTTACCTGCCGATGATCCGCAATATACTGCTATCCAATGGTGGAACCTGGATACTAACGGAGTAATTTTGGAGAGAGGAAGAATAGAAGATGATAATCAGGAGTATTCTTACGCCTTTCCAAGCATAGCAGTTAATGCAAATGAGGATGTGCTTATCGGCCATGGTGTGTTTTCTTCAAATATTTATGCAAGTGCCGGATATTCCTATAAAGACCATATTGATGAAGCCGGAAGTATGCGTGAAGTTCAAATTTATAAAGAAGGTCTTTCTTCCTATTATAAAACTTTTGGAGGTAACAGAAATCGCTGGGGTGATTATTCTTCTGTTTCGGTGGATCCTGAAGATGATATTGATTTTTGGGCTCTTCATGAGTATGCGGAAGTTCCTTCAGGAAATGACAGCTGGGGAACATGGTGGGCCTTTGTAAAACCTACCTTTATCCCCGTTGTGGATTTTGCAGTGGATGAAATACTAATTCCAACAGGGGAAACTGTTAATTTTTCTGATCTTACACTTGGAGTGCCAACAACATGGCAATGGACTTTTGAGGGGGGCAATCCCGCCACCTCCGATACACAAAATCCCAATGACATAATATTCGATGAGGAAGGTAGTTTTGATGTAACTCTGATTGCATCAAACAGTTTGGGAAGTGATACTCTTACTAAAGAAAATTATATAACCACAAGTTCAAGCATCTTGCCAAATGTTGATTTTACATCAAATAAAACTGCTGTATGTACAAGCAAGGAAATAAAATTTACCGATTTATCGGAGTATAGCCCCATAAACTGGGAATGGCAATTCGACCCTTCGGATGTTACTTTTATTAATGGAACTACAGAAAATAGTCAAAACCCGGAAGTTGTTTTTAATGATGCTGTTTCATATTCGGTAACACTAACTGTTTGGAATTTAAATGGGAGTTCTTCAACTACAAAATTTGATATGATTTCGGCGGGAGGATATTCAATTCCATATTTTGAAACTTTTGAAGATGAAACCTTTAAGCCGGAAGACTGGATAATAGAAAATCCTGATGAATCGGTTACGTGGGAATTGGAAGACATTGAAGGAACATCCCCCGGCAATAAGGCAATGAGTGTTCAGTTCCAGGAATATTTAATAGGAAAATACGACAGATTAATTACTCCCCCATTAAATTTTTCAGGTGCTGCCGACGTTTTCTTAACCTTTAAGCATGCCTATGCCAATAAATATGATCCAATATCCGACTCGCTCAATATTTATATAAGTCCTGATTGTGGATTATCATGGGAAAAAGTATTTACTGCCGGTGAAGATGGAAACGGTTCCTTTGCCACGCACGAACTTACTAATGATTTTTGGCCTGAAGTTTCTTCCGACTGGTGCGGAGAAGGCTGGGGTGCTGATTGTATTTCACTAAACATTGAAAATTGGGAATTTATGCATGACATTAAAATTGCTTTCGAAACCTATAGTTCAATTGGTAACCCTCTGTTTATCGACAATATTCTAGTAGGTACTGTTTTAAATACAGAAGAAAAAATTGAAGAAGATAATGAATTGATGGTGTTTCCTAATCCATCAAATGGTGGCTTTTCCATAAAGATTCCTGAGAATATGTATGTCACAGAGTTGCAGTTGATAAATAAATTGGGGCAAATAGTGATAAGAAAAAATGTCGATCCAGGCTCGCACTTAGTAAATATTGAGGATGATAACAACCGAGCCAGAGGAACATATTTGTTAGTGGTCAAAGGTCCAAATGTTTCTAAAAATATTAAAGTAATACTATTCTAAAAAGAATATTAAACTTAACTCGGAGCAACTTTTATTAAGACATACAACTTTGTTAAATTAATAACCGTCTATAATAGTAAGAACTAAAATTAATTGATATGAAAGCAATATTTATACTATTATTTGTATCTGTTTTTTTTTCAATAACAACTGTTAATGCCCAATTTGTTTACGGTCATCAAGACTTAAAATATTCAAGTTTTACTGAGAAAAATATTAGTAGATATTCGCTTGACACAAAAAACCTGTTCCT
>JBFFLX010000294.1:0-3277 GCA_041554435.1 Bacteroidales bacterium | reverse complement strand
TTTGCAACCGACCTATTTGGACCCCGAATTAGGCAAAACGGAGTACCTATTTGTTGTTGCCACATTTGAGGAAAGGAAGGCTGTTTTGCTGAACTATCCAAGGCACAAGTTTGATAGAAAAATGAAGATATGTAGAAAACTTATAATCTGGAACTAATATGAAGAAATGTGTAATATATGCCCGTGTATCCAGCAACAATGACCGCCAGGATTACCAACGACAGATTAATGATTTGACCGAGGTTGCCAAGTCGCAGAACCTGCATGTGGAAAAGATATTTGCTGAGAAAATTTCAGGTGGCAAGAAAAATAATGAACGTAAAGAATTGATGGCAATGATAGGTTATATCAATGGAAATTCTGAAATCATAGAGAAAGTGATGGTAACCGAATTAAGTCGTCTCGGCAGGAATACTTTACAGGTTTTGAAGACCATCGAAATATTAAACGAGAATAAAATCAGCCTCTTCATTCAGAACTATAACATAGAAACCTTAACACCCGCAAAAGAGGTGAATCCCATGAGTTCATTTTTGATAACCATTCTTGCTGAAGTGGCACAAATGGAACGAAAGACCATCCAAAGTCGTTTAAAATCGGGGTATGATGTTCACCGCAAAAACGGTGGGTCTGTTGGTCGCAAAGTTGGATTTAGAAAAGGTGATGAAGAAATGAGGGAGCAGTATGCTGAAGAAATAAAGCTTATTCAAAAAGGGTATAGCTACCAACATATATGTAGGTTAACCAATACGAATAAGAATACTTTGACCAAGTTGAAAAAGATGTTTGTTTCCATCAATTAAAAAACCAATTATGAAAAATGCACTTGCATATTATTATTGCTTTTCTAAAATGAATATATATATAGGAGATTTCGGTTTTATTCTGTTAAACTCTATTGTTTTAAATGATTCGTTTAAGAGCAAATGTTCCATTTCAGAACTTGTAAATGAAGTTAATTTGGGAGTCATACCAATATTAGAAAAAAATTTAAGAACACTATTTAATAAATAGGCTTCACTCATACAAGGAGTTGATGAAATTATTAAACCTCCTGGTTTTAGCATTTGATGTAACCTTTGAAAATACTTTTGAGGTTCTTCTAATAAATGAAATATATTAAAAGCAATAATTGCATCAAATGAACCTACCTTAAATTTCTCATCAAATATAGTGGTACGTGCAAAATCAATGTTCTGGATTTTACACTCTGATGCTTTATTTTTAGAGATTTCAATCATTTTAGTGGAGATATCAATTGCCTGAATATTTCGCACATTTTTGGCAATTTCATTACAAATAAGCCCAGTACCACAACCAAAATCTATAATTGTGTCATCTGCTTTTATATATTCCCTTGCCTTTTCAATAAATATCTTGTAAGAAATATCACTTTTTTCAATTCTATCAAATTTTGAAGCGATTCTATCCCAGAATTTTTCGTCTTTATACATAGTGCCCACATTTTAAAATTTAAAGCCGATATATAAATTTGGCTCAAAAAGGAAGTAGTTATTCCATTTATCGTCCTTTTCTTTAAAACTTTCTGGAGTATTGGTGTCAATAGGCCAATAATTACAATGAATTTGAGGCTCAACGAACATTCTGTTTTTGAAGAAGGCGATATGATATCCAAGATGATACGAAGTATATAACTTGAAACCATTTCCGATATTCTTATCATTTTCGTCTAAATATGTTTTCAATTGAGGCAAAACTTCTACGGTAGCAAACAAACCTTTCCATAGCATACGCTGATAAGTTACACCGATACCACTTTCTCGAAGTCTGCCAGGGTAGAAATTATTCTCATCGAATTTAAGTTGCTCATGCATTGGCATACCCATAGGAGCAAACATTTTCCATGTGGCTAACTTTATTCCAATTCTGTCTTTTGGAGTAAGTTTGTATCCAAAATGAAGTTCATAATGGTGCGTGTTCGTTTTTTCTTCTCCAAAATTTACAAATGAAAGGTAAGTAGTACTTACTGAAAATTTCCTGTCAGTTGATATTTCTGAACTTTGTTTAGTTTGGTTTTGACCAAACATGTTTGTAAATGACAAGGCAAATAATAATGCCATCGTAATTCTTTTTGTTTTCATTTTACTGTAATTTAAGTTGAACAATTATTTCAACACAAAATTACAGCGACATGATAGGCTAATTCGTTGACTTAAGTTAAGAAATACAGAAGGTAGAATTTTTATTTCATTATCCTTTTACGAATCCTACTTAAAGATTCGGGCTTAATTCCTAAATAACTGGCTATTTGATGTTGGGGAACTCTTTGAATTAAATCAGGTCTGTTCTTTAATAAAGCCAGATATCTTTCTTCGGGCGAAGCCATCTTATATTCGGCAAATGTATTCTGATATTTTGCCATGATAGCTTCCCCTAAAGCACGGTTTAATGATTCCAACTGAGGGAATTTCTGATACATATCTGTTTCCAATTCGGGAGTACCCACTCCTGCAACGGTATCTGCAATGCACTCAAGATAATACTCTGAGGGAATTCTATTTCCATATGCAGAGGGTACAACAGCTTGTTCTTCCGTATAAAATTCTGTTGTTTTTTCTTCGCCATCTTTTAAATAGTAGCTTCTAATACACCCTTTAATTATGAAAAAACATTCATTTGAAATTTTTCCTTCTTCAAGTAGAATTGTCCCTTTCTTAAAGCACTTTATAAATTCGATTTTACTAAGTTCCTCCTCCAATTCTTTGGTGATTGGAATGTACTTTGAAAGATATTTAAAAATTTCTTTTTCCATATACAAATTTTTTCTTGGGTCATTAATATAATTACACAAAGTACATTAAATGGCATACAACGGCTGTATAACCCAAAACATTGAGTTCTTTCTCTATTATCTTCTTGGGTTATCGTTCCATTTTGGGGGAATAAATCAACTTCGTGTCTAAATTAATTGAATTAATCTGTTTTAGGAAATTGTGTTAAAAATATAATTGAATAGTTTTACGTTTTTCAGTATCTCATTTTCACAAAATAATTCTTTGGGTTAAAACAGGATGAAATTACGCCTATATTGTATCCTAAAAATATCGTCAACAAGCTTAAAATAGGACAGCAATTAAATTGGGATAAATATTTGCAAATATTTGACGGAATCTACTAATATATTTTGCTGTCAACTAATTATTATTTAATCCACATACCTTAGTCCCAAGATTGTTTTTAAATTTTGTTTCAATACCAATTATCTTTGTTTTATCGATTGTATTTAGAGTCTCAAATAAAATAGAGTATTGAAAAT
>JBFFLX010000293.1:0-3291 GCA_041554435.1 Bacteroidales bacterium | reverse complement strand
GGTAATAATGGTAAACCTCGTGTAATAAATATCGATAAGAGCGGAGCAAATAAAGAAGGGATTAAAACCTTTAACAAGCGAAATTTTAAAAATGTGAAATGGAGGCAATGCAAGTATTTAAACAACATTGTGGAACAGGATTATCGCAATGTCAAACGAAGAATCACCATCACTACAGGATTTAAGGAGTTTGATTCTGCACAGCGAACTCTGGCAGGAATAGAAGTAGTAAACATCATTAGAAAGAATCAAATTATTGATGCCAAATCCACCACGTTTAAAACATTCTATTCTTTGGCAGGATAGTGTCGAATAATGTAAGATTTTTATAAACCAAGTTTGATTAATGCGACAGAACCCTCAGAATCATCTTATCCAGAATAGCCTGGAACCTTGATTCAGAATGAAAATCCTTAAATATTCGATCCGATTTTATATAAGGTAGTCGTGAGTCGTGTTGTTCATAGCATTTCTCGAGCAAATTAATCACATTTTCGTTATCCTCTAACAACGCATAATACCGTGCTGTCGAATACAAATCTAATGTCTCCATTTCATAATCAACTAAACACTTATATACTCCATTAATTCCATGTTTATTATAAGCTTCTTCAATTTGCTTGGTAAATTTTGAATTTCCAGGTCCTTTCTCCCAGCCAGTTTTTAACTCATTGACTGCTTTATTTTCTTCCCCAAGAAAGATATAATTAAGAAAGTTTTTCAAGTATGCACTTGTATTGTTTTCATCAATTTCCTTCAATTTCTCTGCGTCCTCAATAGACCTTTTGAAATTTCCGTCATTAAAATAAAAAGACGCACTGACTGAACGAGGATAATATGCATATGGAGCAAGATATAAAGCGATATCTAAATGTTTTCGGGCTTCTTGGAAATCTCCTTTTATATTGTACAAATATTCAGCAAGATAAACATGCCCACCTGCATAATTAGGATTTATTTGAATAGCATGTCTGAATTGCTCTTCAGCCGCTTCCCAGTCCCATTCAAACCATAAGTATAGCCACCCCAAACTTGCATGTCCACGGGCATTATCATCAAGCTCAATAGATTTAATAGCTAAAGCCTTTGCTTCTTCTATTTCTACTTTAGTGGTAGCTATGTATTTAGCCCTCATCCTTTGAATTTTTATTCTGGCTAATGCCGCATATGCCATAGCAAAATCTGGATCTAATTCCAGCGTACGATACAAGATTTTCTTATAAGCAAGAAGACTATCGTTGTTATTTGAGTTGAAAGAATAATTACCCTTCAGATAAAGGTTATATGCATCCATATTTTCAGTTGGAATCATTTCAATTCTTTCTAACTCATTTGGCGAAATTGTTGCCTTTAGTTCTGATGCCACTTTTTTTGCAATTTCACTCTCAAGTGAAAAGATATTCTTGAATTCTCTTCTAAAATCCTGTGCCCAAACATTCTTGTCATTCTCGGCTTCAATTAATTGTATAATTAATCGAACTGAGTCCTGATATTTCTGAATAGTTGATTCTATTACATACGAAACCTTTAATTCTTTGCCAATTTCAGGGATGGTCATACGGGATTCTTTATATTGGTCCATTGTCGTTCTTGAAATCACCCTTAGTTCCTTTATTGCAGAAAGATGGTTTATAATATCATCCATCACCCCATCAGCAAAATGTTGATTGTTCTTGTCTTCACTTAAATTTTTAAAAGGTAATACAGCTACAGATAACTCATTTGTTAATGCAGTAGCTGATTCTGTTTTATCATTGTTTTTATTTGATAATGTATAAAGCGAAATAAGGAACGCAATAAACGCCAGCATTAAAACACTTAACTGTTTCCACTTAGATAATATATTTTGTCCACCCTTTTTACTCTCACTTTTTTCATTTACACGATATTTCACCTCACCTGGCGGATAGCCAAAATATGAATTAAAACTTTTATTAAAATACGTAGGGCTGCTAAAACCAACACGATAAGCAACTTCAGCTACTGATGTTACATTTTCCTCCAATAATTTAATTGCCATTTCCAAGCGAAATTCTCTTATATATTGACTGGTTGATTTTCCGTATTCAGCCTTTATTTTGCGATGTAGTTGGGTGTGGCTTAATCCAATTTGTGAAGCTAACTCTTTTACTCCAAAATCCTCTTTGGAATAGTTATTCTCAAGAATAGTGTTTAGCCTTTTTATGAATACAATATCTGACTGATTTTTCTTTGCCATTTTAATAATTCTCAATTATCCTTAAGATATAGACAACTACTTCGTAATGCCGTTCTCAAGGTAATAAAAATATGTGCTAGTCCGTAATAGTGCCACTAAATTAAAAAATGCTAATTTATGGGAAACAAAAATGATATGAATATTATCAAATTTATAGAATCTTTTCCCGATGAAGTTAGCTGTAGGGTTCATTTTAAGGAAGTTAGAGAGAAACAAGGCATTGTTTGCAAAAAATGTGGATGCAAGAAACATTATTGGCTGAAAGCTAAATGGCAGTGGCAATGCTCTGATTGTCGTTTCAGGACAGGCTTGCGAAGTGGGACAATGATGGAGAATTATAAACTTCCAATCCGCAAATGGTATTTAGCAATGGCATTTATGACCTTTAGTAAAAAAGGAATCTCCGCAACAGAGCTACAACGACAACTTGGACACAGCCGATACGAAACAGTTTGGGTTATGATGCATAAAATACGCGAAGCCATGGGCAAACGAGATGATTTATATGGATTAACTGGAATGGTTGAATTTGATGAGGCCTACTTTGAAACAGAAACCAGCGAGAAAGATAAGCAAAACCTGAAGCGGGGAAAAGGCAGCCAGCGGCAACAGAATGTTGCAGTTGCTGCGGAATCGGTTCCGCTGGAAGATGTGGAAACTGGCAAAAAAGTAAAACAATGCAGATATTTTAAAATGAAAGTACTTGATGGTCACAGTTCTGATGAAGTCAATGCGTTTATTGAGAAAAACATAGCCGAAGAAAGTATCGTTTTTAGTGATAAAAGCACAAGTTACTTTGATATTGCCGATTATGTTGAGGTTCATGTTTCCGAAAAATCAACAGCGGAGACAACTAAAACAACATTGCAATGGGTACATATAGCAATAAGCAATGCAAAACGCACACTTTTAGGGATTTATCACAAAATAAAAGGCAAATACCTACAGTTGTATCTGGATGAATTCTGTTATAAACTGAACCGAAGATACTTTGGTGACAGGCTTTTTGATAGACTAGCTATTGCAGTAGCTACAAATTACTGGCAAGTAAACGGATAAGCAAAAAATAATAT
>JBFFLX010000292.1:0-3294 GCA_041554435.1 Bacteroidales bacterium | reverse complement strand
TTATTCACCCCTCGATAAAACACAAGTGTTTAATGCCTCTTTATTGGGTAGCCGTTTATTGGCTAGTGTCTATTCATATACAGGCGACAAACACTTGTTGGTAGAGGCTAAACGCTCCGTGCAATTTTGTGTCGACCATCAGCGTAAGGATGGTTCTTGGGGCTATGGCACTTTGCCTTTTCACCAATGGGTCGATAATTTTCATACAGGTTATAATCTTGAATGTATATCGGCCTATCAAAAGTACAGTGGTGACACATCTTATGCGGACAATATCGAAAAAGGCTTTAAATATTATATTGAAACCTTTTTTACAGAGGAGGGCATATCCAAGTATTATAACAATTCTGTATTCCCAATTGATATACATGCCCCGGCTCAATTAATTGTCACTTTGAGTGAGTTGGGTAAACTGGAAGAACATAAAGTATTGGCCGACAAAGTTCTGAATTGGACCATCAGCAATATGCAAGATAAAAAGGGCTATTTCTATTTCCAAAATAAGAAATATTTCACATCAAAAACACCTTATATCCGTTGGGCACAGGCCTGGATGTTCTATGCTATGAGTATAAGGTTGAGTAGGAAATAAAAAGCTAAGAGCCTAAAGTTATAGGTATTCTCATTTAAGAGACTCAACAAACAATTTAACAAATGAACAATAGAATAAACATACTTAATTCACCCATTGACAAGCTAACAATGCAAGATACCCTATCGATTATTGATAAGTCGATACAAAAGCGTTTAGCTATTCAGCATATTGTAGTTAATGCTGCGAAAATGGTTTACATGCAAAAAGACAAAGAGCTTTATGAGTCGGTTGTGAATAGCGATATTATTAATGCTGATGGTATGGCTGTGGTGTGGGCTGCTAAGTTTTTAGGTCAACCTTTACCAGAAAAAGTTTCAGGTATCGACTTGATGGTTAACTTGGTTGCGCTTGCCGCTAAACAGAATTACAAGGTTTTCTTTTTTGGAGCTAAGGAGGAGGTTGTAATTACTGTGGTTGAAAACTATTCAAAACAATATGGTAAGGATCTGATTGCAGGCTACCGCAACGGTTACTTTAATAAAGAAGAAGAACCGAAAATCGCAAAACAAATCGCTGAAAGTAAGGCTGATATTTTGTTTGTGGCTATTTCGTCTCCAACGAAAGAAATATTCTTGAATCAATATAAGGATACCATGAAGGTTCCCTTTATTATGGGCGTTGGTGGTTCTTTTGATGTGGTATCGGGTAAAACCAAACGTGCGCCTTTGTGGATGCAAAATAATGGATTGGAATGGTTTTACCGCTTTCTTCAAGAACCACGTAGAATGTGGAAGCGCTACTTGGTGACCAATACGCTCTTTATTTATTATGTTCTTAGAGCAAAGCTGAAAAGCCAAAGAGTCTAAAAGTTAAAAGGTTAAAAAGTACAAGAGTATAAAAGCATTGCCCTACGCGAAGCCTTTTAAAAAACAACTTCTTATTAAAAATATCTAAATTTTTATAATAAAATGCCAAAAGGAAAAGAAAAATACTTGCCCATACTCGCCATTAGCATTGATATTTTGCTACTGTTTAACGCATTTTTAACAGCAAATTATCTTGTATTTCAGGGTAAATTTCCAAATCCACTATTTTATTATCAATTATTTTTTGGTTGGGTGTTTGTTTGGATTATTGTTGCATTAAATTTAAAATTATATGATTTACCACGTATTTTATACTTGGATAAAATTATATTAAGAAACATATATGCCGTCACAATTTTTGTTTTGGTGAGTTCTACCATAGTTTTTTTTATAACTAATTATAAATTTTCAAGGTTGTTTTTTGGGTTATCTATTACCTTTTTTTCAATCATGCTTATTATTTGGAATTTTATGTTGGTGCTACTCTTTAAAGCATATAGAAAACGAGGTAATAATTTTAGAACCATCGCTATTGTAGGTTTTAACGATCAAGTAGAAAAGTATATAAATGAGGTGCTGATAATTCCAGAAAATGGATATGTAATTAGTGGTGTTTTTGGAACGAATAAACCTCCTGAAAAATGGAGTGAATTTTATAAGGGAACTGATGAAGAACTATTACTTTTTTTAGAAAATACTAAAGTTGATGAGTTACTAATTTCATTGCCTAGTGATAAATCAGATTTAATGAATGATTATATGAGTTATGCAGACAATCATTTAATTCGTGTAACAATTATACCTAATTTTTCTAGTTATTTATATCAAAAGTTCGGGATAGACTATGTTCGTAATATTCCCATATTACAACTTCGAGAAGAACCCTTAGAAAGTATTTCTAGACGCATAATGAAACGTGTTTTTGATATTGTTTTTGCCACATTAGTAATCCTATTTATAGCCAGTTGGCTTTTTCCAATACTTGCCATTATTATTAAATTAACAAGTAAGGGACCTGTTTTTTTTAGTCAAATGCGCTCAGGGAAAGATGGAAATTCTTTTAAATGTTTAAAGTTTAGGAGTATGACCGTAAATAGCAATGCAGATAGCTTACAAGCTACTAAAAATGACGCAAGAGTAACAACTATTGGGAAATTTATACGAAAAACTAGCTTAGATGAATTTCCTCAGTTTTTTAATGTGTTGTTCAATAATATGTCTGTAGTAGGTCCAAGACCACATATGCTAAAACATACTGAAGATTATCAAAAATCAGTCAATAAATATATGGTGCGTCATTATTCAAAACCAGGAATTACAGGGTTGGCACAAGTTAATGGCTATAGAGGGGAGATAAAGGAACAAAAAGATATAGAAAACCGAGCAGCGTCTGATATTTGGTATATTGAAAATTGGAACATTCTTCTTGATATAAAAATAATACTCCGTACAGTTTTGCAAGTAGTATTTAAAAAGGAAGAAAATGCTTTTTAAGAAAGGATACTGTCATCCTATGTTTGTAAAAAGTAATTAAATATAGTTTTTAACTTAGATGAATAATCAAAAGGAGAAAGAACAAGACACTAGACCGTCATTAGTTTTAAAAACCGCTGAGAATGCTTGTCCCTTTCTCCCTGTGCTTCAAATTTGAACAGTTCATTAGGCTTAGAGCCTGCATGAAGGATTGATAAATTCAGAGCATATTTAAATTATTTGTCATGTGTAAAGTTATAGGAATCGACATTAGTAAGCAAACATTTGATGTTTGTATTAAAAAAGAAAGAAAATTAATTCATTTAATTTTTGAAAATAATCCAAAAGGATTTAAAAAGTTTTTAAAAAAGATGGATGTGGATACTGATTTTGTTGTGATGGAAGCTTCTGGTCCTTATT
>JBFFLX010000291.1:0-3304 GCA_041554435.1 Bacteroidales bacterium | reverse complement strand
TCCGATGCTACCATGCTTAAAAAATATGGCAGAGGGCTGGTTAAAAACACTTCTGTTAACGAAAACAGATTTATGCGTGGAGCAGCCATAAGCCTTGGAATTAAAAAATTTGAAGTAACGGCTTTTTACTCAACAAATAATATCGATGCAAATATTACATCAATCGATTCTTTAGATAATACTCAAATAAGTGGCATATTAGAAAGCGGTAACCATCGAACAATTAATGAATTAATGGACAAAAAGGTTATGAACATAAGATCTTTTGGAGGGAACATTGCTTATAAAGCAAATAATTTCAGTTTGGGTTATAGCATCATCAGCAATTATTTCGATTTGAAATTTGGAGTACCAACTGAGGTTTATAAACAATTTTATTTCGTTGGAAACAATAATTTAAATATGGGCCTGGATTTTACTCTTAACCTTAAAAACATGAGATTTTTTGGAGAGTTATCAAGCAATGAGAAAAATGCTCTAGCAGGAATAATTGGCAATAACTTATTCATTGGCAACAGATTAGTTTTAAGTTTACTATACAGAAATTATTCAAAGAATTATTATAACTTTTTTAATAGCCCAATTAGTGAAAGCAGCAATGCCCGTAACGAAAGGGCTTTTTATATGGGAATAAAAATATTTCCTGTTCCAAATATTTCCATAGATGCTTATGCCGACTTTTATAAATTTCCATGGTTAAAATATGGGGTTTCCTACCCTTCCATAGGTAGTGAATATCTTTTTCAAATTAATTACAACCCGAAGAGTAATTTTGAGGTTTACTTCCGAATAAAATCTGAAAACAAATCAGAAAATTTTAAAGATGAATACAAATTCCTGCCACAGCAGGGGAATACTAAAAAACAATCCATAAGAATTAATTTAACTTATTCACCCACAGAATTTCTTATCTTAAAAAGTCGTTTTGAAACTGTTAATTATGGCGAAACAGATAAAAATGAGAGAGGATATTTACTATATCAGGATATTAATTACCAACCGAATAATTTTCCTTTAAGTGCTAATTTACGATTCGCAATTTTTAGTACAGATGGCTGGGACAGCAGGATTTATGCTTACGAAAATGATGTATTATATGCTTTCAGCATTCCTGCTTATTACGATAAAGGACAAAGGTTTTACTTAAATATTAAATACAAATTAAACCCACATTTTAGTTTTTGGTTCAGAATATCCAGGACGATTTTCGATAATAAAACCAGCATAGGATCTGCTGCCGACGAAATTGAGGGTAACCACAAAACCGATATTAAATTTCAATTAAAAGCCAATTTATAAGGAGTTCTATAATCCGGCAGCAAGCACATCAACAAGATGTATAACTTTGATGGGTAATTTATGTTTTTTAATGTAAGCACTCTGATGCATCAGGCATGATGAGTCGGTGGATACTATATATTCGGCACCCGTTTCTAAAGCATTATTTACTTTCTGTTCGGCCATGGCCGTTGAAATGGGTTCGTATTTAACAGCAAATGTTCCTCCGAAGCCACAGCAAACATCGGTATCTTTCATTTCTATCAATTCCAGCCCCCTAACTTTTTTTAATAACTCTCTGGGTTCATTTTTCAAATGATACTCTCTGAGAGCAGCGCATGAATCGTGATAAGTAACCTTATGCTCGAATACCGAACCAAAATCAGTTACTTTTACAACATTTACAAGAAAGTCGCTTATCTCAAAAATATTCTTCTGAAGTTGCTTAAATTCAATATGATAGGCAGTATTGTGAAATAATTTTCCATAATTATTTTTTACATATCCTATGCAACTTGCAGTGGGACCAACTATCGGGCGGTTATTATTAAAATCAGTGATAAATTTTTCACCAAGTTTTTTAGCTTCATCCCAAAAACCACCATTAAAGGCCATCTGACCACAGCAGGTTTGTTCAGCATTATAATTGACTTTCAATCCTGCTTTTTCCAGTAGTTTTATCATATTAAAAGCAGTGTCAGGATAGAACTGATCAATAAAACAAGGTATAAAAATATCTACTTCTTTAATATCCATTTTGAATTCTTTGGCCTATTGGCAAAATTAATCATTCATATTAATTATCATGAAAAAAATCAACTAATTGTTAACACCTTAAGATTCAACATATCATTCCAGAATTCAGGATACGATTTAACCACTACATCTTTATCATCTATGCTAATAAAATCCAGTTTCGAACATAAGGGGGCCAAACTCATTGCAATACGATGATCGCCATAGGTTTTAAAATCAACGCTTTTTTTCTTTAACTCACCTTCTACAATTAAGGTTTTTCCCTTATATGAATATTTACAACCCATTTTAGCTAACTCCGTCAACATTGAATTTAGTCTGTCGGATTCTTTATATTTTAAATGAGAATATCCTGTCAATTTCAATTTTGCTCCTTTTCCAAAGCAAGTAGCCATAATTGATGGAACCAGGTCGGGGCAATTTGTTGCATCGAAATTTATTTCATCAACAGCATTTCCATTATTTTTAATAATTACTTTGCCTTCAGGCAGAAAATCAGTAGTAACACCTAAACTTTCAAAAACCTCACAAATACTGGCATCACCCTGAATTGAATTTTCAAATAAATTGGAAAGTTTGATTTCGGATCCATCATTTAAGGCTGCAACTTCATACCAATAGGATGCTGAACTCCAATCTGATTCCACGGTATAATCAGGAATACTATATACTGAAGATGGAATATTAATATTTTGTTTTGAGAATTCTACCTTAACACCAAACAGCCGCATTAAACTTGCAGTCATGTTTATATAGGGTTCAGAAACAATTTTTTTATGGAGTTTAATTTTTAGTCCGTTTTTCAGTGCAGGAGCAATCATCATAAGTGCACTAACAAACTGGCTCGACTTGGAGGCATCAATACTTACCAGGTCACCACTTAAATGTGTAGATATAATATTTAATGGTGGAAAGCCCTCTACATTTGCATATGAAATATTAGCACCCAAATTTTGTAAGGCCGTAACTAACTCATATACGGGCCTTTTTTGCATACGCTCATTTCCTGTTATTAACCATTTACCCTCTCCAAAAGCAAGGAATGCCGTTAAAAATCTCAACACAGTTCCGGCATTATTGGCATCAATAATTAATGGAATATCTGAATTACGACAGGTTTCTATTCTGTTTAAATACATTTGAAGTCGCAATGTATCATCGGAATTTGACAAAGCTGAAATCTGAGGATTTCCCCTCGACAGAGATTTCATGATAAGCACTCTATTGCTGATACTTTTTGATCCTGAAAGGCTTACAGAACCAGTGATTT
>JBFFLX010000290.1:0-3312 GCA_041554435.1 Bacteroidales bacterium | reverse complement strand
TTATTTAAAAATCTAAACGAAACGGTTAAACAATTTTATTTCAGGCTCCCATAGGAGCCAAATATGGGTAGAAAATCGGATTAATCAAATATCCCGTCCCATCCGGGACGGAACATAAAATAACGAATTGATTTTCTACCCACATTAAATCCCTGACGGGATTTGTGGGAATAGGTAACAAAACATAGAGGTTGTTTTAAGCCCCCATATTGTTATTTAAAAATCTAAACGAAACGGTTAAACAATTTTATTTCAGGCTCCCATAGGAGCCAAATATGGGTAGAAAATCGGATTAATCAAATATCCCGTCCCATCCGGGACGGAACACATAAATAACGGTTCCATTTTCTACCCACATTAAATCCCTGACGGGATTTGTGTATTAGGCATCAAAAAAAAATAATTGTATTATTTCAGAACCCTCAAATTTTAATATCCAGATGCCCCAAGAAAACAATTTTATTTCAGGTTAGTTGAAGCCAATATGGGTAAAAGAATAGTTTGATCTAATCATTTCGTCCAAGTTGGGACGAAATAAATATGCATCTCATCCTGCTTGACACTAAAAAAGCCATCTTGCCTGAGGCAAGTCGGCTTTTTTATGTGATCCCGGCAGGATTTCCCGATATCCTCCGTCATCGGGACAGGCTTCTCACCCTGCTTAACACTAAAAAAGCCGACCAAAAGTCGGCTTTTCTATGTGATCCCGGCAGGATTCGAACCTGCGACCCGCAGCTTAGAAGGCTGCTGCTCTATCCAGCTGAGCTACGAGACCAGCATTGTTTCGGGCGGCAAAATTAATTATTTTTTTAAATAAATGAACTTTTTACCCAAATACTATTCGAATTAATTTAATTTATTGCCTTCAAAAATTTTCGACCTGGCTTTTTGCTTTATCTCGCCCTCCATTATACCGGTGGCACTGTTGATACCAACATAAGCCGAATAGAAAGAATAAGCATTGATATTGATTGTTATGGGACCTCTGGCACCTTGACCTAATTTGGGGCTAACCGTAAATTGAACATTTATGGCTTTGCCTTCTTTTTTGGCTTTAACGGTAAATTTAGTTATCTCACCTTCTATAGTTATTCCTCCAATTCCGTTAGCACCGCCTCCGAATCCATTTGCAAACTGTATTGTTGCATTATCTCCATTTACATAAATGAAGTTTATCTTTGGATCAACGGCATGTCCATCCAGCAAACTGCCGGTAAAAACAAAGTCTTTGTCCTCAATAAACTTTTTTAGTTCATGCCATTGTTTTAGTTCCTTTTCTTTCTTTTCCTGTTTAATCTGCTGCTTTGTTTTAGCATTCTGAGCAATGGCATAATTACCAATTATTGCCATTATCAACAACAGTAATAATGTTTTCCTTTTCATTTTTCTAAATTTAATTATTACAAAGCAAGCATTAATATCCTTATAATAAGAAACTTAAATCGCTTCCTGCTGCATATTCCACAGGCTCTTTACCAAATTCAAATAATCGCAAATCACGGCTACCCATTAATTTGATAGTATTTCCTTTCACAAGGAGCATGCTTGCTTCTCTTAATCCTGCAACTTTCATTCCACGATTGATAGCCAAAAACTCCTCTATACGCTGCTGACGTGTTTCACCACCATGTCCTTCAGGATTTGCATCCAGATAGTGTGGGTTTATCTGAAAAGGAATAAGATTTAATCCATCGAAACTTTTGGGCTCGTAAATGGGCATATCGTTGGTTGTTTTCAATGTTGGACAAGCAACATTAGAACCGGCACTCCATCCCATATAAGGCATTCCTTTAAGGGCTTTTTCCCTTATGGCATCCATGATTCCGGTATTATGCATCTGTCCTACCAAATGAAAAGTATTACCTCCTCCAACGGCAACTGCCTCTGCATTTTTTATCAGTTCCACAGGATTGTCAGAACGATGAACAGATTTTATCTTAAATCCCAATTCTGCATAAACTGCAGCAACTCTGGCTTCATAAACATTATAACTTTCTTCAAGACTCTCATCAGAAAGGTTTACTCCTGCATAAGGAACAAACACAACTTCCTTTACATTATGTGAGTTTAAAAAATCGGCGATGAATTGTTTTGGCCATTGTAGATATGGCTCGCCGGCCATTGTCGAATTGCTTATTAGTAATAGGTTTATACTCATACTTCTAATTTTATTTATTAATAATTCTTCAAAAATAAAATATATTTTCTGTTTATCTCTCTTTTAAAATATTTATACCAATCTTTCTCATCACCAACATCATTCAGCATTTCGTTTACCTGATCTTTGTCGAAATCAGCAGTGTTTCTCCAGGCTTCGGCTAATTTAATTTGTACATCTTTTGCACCCCTGGCTTCAACACCCTGACTTTTAACTATTTTCAAGTATTCAAAAGCCAGTTGATACTGTTTTTTATGGATAAAATATTCAACGCTGCTTATGCTAAGGCTAGTGAGATTTTGCTGCCTTACAAATTCATCAAGGGAGGCTAAGTTGAAATTTAATTCATCAATTTTGTATTGAAAATAGTATTGCCTTAAATTGAGATATTCCTCTATGGCATCATAATATCCTTTTTCGAAGAGTTTGGATTTCATATGATTGTAAGCCTGCTTGAAATCGAGGGCATAGGAATATTGGCTTATTAAACTGTCGGCAATGTGCATATCCAGCGTACAATCATTATTACTATCAGATATTTCATATGATTGTTTTATATTTTGATATGCCTTATCAAATTCACCAGATTGGATATTAGCCACAAATGATTTGTTATTTTCTGAGATTTTAAATTTTGCTTCCATACAATGTCGACTTTGCATTTTGCTAACCAAATCGTTTATGGCCTTATTAACAACAGGATTATTTTGTTGCTTATAGGTTTTTTGAATTGCCAAAGCAGAATCGAGTAATGTTTGTGCATTTTGATTTCGTTTCGCCCAGGTCTCCAAACGGGCTTGTTCGCAGAGTTCCAGAATTTTCGGCTGGGCATACGACTGTAAAAGTTCGTCAAGTTTATCTACTTGATATTCAAGATAATCCGACTGTACTTTTTTGGCTTTAAGCAGATTATCATATGCCATATCCACATTATCCCTGTCGAGCAATATCTCTCCTTTTTGAAGGTATTCAAGAAAAACCGAATATGCTAAATCGGTAAAATTGCCTTTATCAGGGATAAGTTCTTTATTGCTTTCACGATACTTTTTTGCTTCTGCCAATAACTCATTTGCTCTCAAAATATTACCATCGTCAATTTGCTTAGAAATTAATTTCAATTTCTCCACATAAATATTTTTCCTTACTGTTTTTTG
>JBFFLX010000289.1:0-3316 GCA_041554435.1 Bacteroidales bacterium | reverse complement strand
TTGTGTTCTTCGTGGTGAATATTAACCACAAAGGCGCACTAAGGATGGCACAAAGGAGCACCAAGTTTTTGTTGTTCGTGGTGAAAAGTTTAACCGCAAAGATCGCAGAGGAATCGCAAAGGACGCAGAGTTTCCTTCGTGTTCTTCGTGCTGTACTTTGTGTTCTTCGTGGTGAAGTTAACCACAAAGGCGCACTAAGGATGGCACAAAGGAACACCAAGTTTTTGTTGTTCGTGGTGAAAAAGTTTAACCGCAAAGTTTCCTTCGTGTTCTTCGTGCTGTACTTTGGGTTCTTCGTGGTGAAGTTAACCGCAAAGGAGCACTAAGTTTTTTTGTTAGTAGTGAAAAAATAAACCATATCATAATTTAATTAATTTTGTTTTTTAAACTTTTCAGTATGAAACGCATTATATTAATTTCTTTGGTTTTATTATCCACACAGGCATTTTCACAATTTGATAAATACTTCGAAAACAAGAGTTTACGAATGGATTATTATCATACAGGTACTCACGATATAAGTTCTTATAGTTTCGATGAACTCATTGAAGAACCCTATTGGGGAGGCTCAAAAGTTAATATGATCGACACTTTTGAGTATGGAAAATACTATGTGAAAGTGTTTGATGTAAAAACTAATGTTTTGATTTATTCGAGGGGCTATTCATCAATATTTGGAGAGTGGCAAACCACCAACGAATCAAAAGAAATAAGTCGTACTATGTCGGAAAGCGTGCTAATGCCGTTTCCTAAAAAAAATGCCCGCATAGAATTGCATGAGAGAAACTGGGATGGCAATTTTGAGAAGAAATTTGAATATACTTTCAAATCGAAAGATTATTTTACCAACCGCGATAACAAAAAGGAGTACCCCAACTTCAGTTTTCATAAATCAGGCGATCCTGCAAAAAAGATTGATGTGGTAATAGTTCCCGAAGGATATTCAGAAGAGGAAATGGGAAAATTTATTGAAGATTGTAAACAGTTCACCAACGATATGTTTGCATACGGACCATATTCAGAAAATTCGGATAAATTTAATATCTGGGGAGTAATAGCCCCTTCCATGGAGTCGGGAGTAGATATACCCGGTGATGGAATATGGAAAAACACACTTATGAATTTCGGATATTATACCTTCGACAGTGAGCGTTATTTGATGACTTACGACAATAAAAGTGTTAGAGATGTGGCGGCAAATGCGCCTTACGATCAGATTTATGTGCTTGTAAACAGTAAAAAATATGGTGGCGGAGCAATTTATAATTTCTATAATGTTAGTGTAAACAGTAATTCAAAATCGGCGGCCATATTAATACATGAATTTGGTCATGGTTTTGCCGGACTGGGAGATGAGTATTTTGATTCCTCAACTTCCTATAACGATTTTTATAATCTTGAAGTGGAACCCTGGGAACCTAATATTACAACCCTGGTGGATTTCCATAAGAAGTGGAAACATTTGCTAAAGAAAACAACTGCAATTCCAACTCCCGATCCTGTTAAAGAAAAGCATATGGATAAACTGGGTGTTTATGAAGGGGGAGGCTATGTTGCCAAAGGCGTATACCGTCCGCGCTACGATTGTATGATGAAAACTTTTAATAATGATACTTTCTGCGGAGCATGTGAAGAGGCTATTCAGAAAATGATAGACTTTTATTCAGAGTAGTTTTTACACAACTTATAAAACGAATTGTAATCTGTTTTTGGGAACCTGAATGACAAGAGTTTTTCCAACAGCCTCTATCTCAACTTTTACTTTGTTTTTGCCTCTCACTTCTATGAGTTCTCCCTGTAATCCTGCCATGGAGCCACTTATTACTTCAACTTTACGTCCTTCTTCCCAATTTTGATTTTCGATATTCTCAGGATCTTTTTCGTTGAGATAGTATTTTATGGCTTCTATCTGCTGCGGCCTTATGGGTACTGCCCTGCCTTCGAAACTTATATATTTTAGTACGTTAAAAGTATATACTACTTTATAATAGTCTTTATGTTCAATATGTACGAAGATATAGCATCGGAATAAGGGCTCTTCAACCATTTTTTTCCTGTCGCTCCACACCTTTACTTTCTTTATGAGAGGTAAATAATATTCTATGCCATTGGCAGCAAAATCGGCGGCAACCCTTTTTTCAGAGCGGGATTTTACGTATATGGCATACCAGGTTTTTTCGGTCATAATTATTTCTTTACAAAAGGATGATAATCGAAACTATTATTACTGATTTGCTGATTTCTGATTTCATGGGCAATTTCAATGCTTTGACGTGCATCATTAATACCATAACCTCTACCGGCTAATATCTGCTGGTAACTAAGAGTATGCAAATCGGTAAAGCCACCACTGAACTCAAGTTCGGTATCATCGATAGTAATGGACCGGAAGGTGGGCAAACTGTTTTCTTTTGCTGAGTTTGGCAAATCATTACTATCCAGACTCAAATACCAACTAACATTTGCATTTTCAAGTTCCAGCAATCCGGAGGCTTTATTTTCCTGCATTAAGTGCAGATGGCTTTTTTGTGTTTTACCAAATATCCATGCCAGCATATCGAAAAAATGTATCCCGATATTAGTAACTATGCCTCCCGACTTGGGTTGCTCACCTTTCCAGGAATAATAATACCATTTTCCACGACTTGTGATATATGTTAACTTTATATCGTGCTTCTTTTTGGAAGGATTATTTCCATATTTATTTTTCAGATCGATGATTACAGGATGATGCCTTAACTGCAGTATATTATTAATTTTTTTGCCGCTTTCTTTCTCTATTTCTTCCAAACCGTCAATATTCCAGGGGTTGAGAAGTAGTGGCTTTTCACAAATTGCGTTGGCGCCATTTCGCAGGGCTAAACGAATATGTGCATCATGAAGATAGTTGGGTGAGCATATCGACACATAATCCACCTTGTTTTTTTCGCCTCTTCGCAACTTATCAAGATGTCTGTCGAAACGCTCTGTTTCAGTAAAAAAATCGGCTTCAGGGAAGAAACTATCTATAATACCTACGCTGTCGAAGGGATCGAGGGCTGCAACAAGATTATTGCCGGTATCTTTTATGGCTCTCATATGCCGTGGGGCGATGTAGCCTGCGGCACCAATAAGGGCGAAGTTTTTTATTTGTGAATTATTTGTCATGATGCAAATTTAATAATTTGTTGGGCATTTTGACGGATGGGGATTTTTTTATTGGCAGGGGGAATAGCGCAGGGCGCATAGCGCATAGTGCAGAGCGGGTAGTGTTCTTCGTTGTAAAAAATTAACCGCAAAGTTCGCAGAGTTTTACGCAAAGGACGCAGAGTTTTCT
>JBFFLX010000288.1:0-3324 GCA_041554435.1 Bacteroidales bacterium | reverse complement strand
TAGTCTTGTTCCAATACGGCATTACAATCTGCCAGAGCTTCTTTCAACTTTCCCAATTTCAGAAATACTTCTGCCCGGCTGGTTAGATAAAGTTTGTCGCCAGGCTCCATATTTACTGCTGTATCGATGTCTATTAAGGCTTTACGAGGATTTCCGTGCTGCAAATGCAAATTGCCACGGCAATTATAAAAGAAGGGCTCGTCATCCATTAAATTAATTGCTTTATTAAAATCCATAAGCGCAGTTTTGTTTGCTCCTAACTTTACTTCCAGATTTGCTCTCTCACAATACGACCATGCATCATTAGGAAAAAGTTCTATAAAGCTGTTTAATCTTTCAATTCCTTCTTTACTGGTTTCATTGGATGCAATTTCTATTATTTTATTCTCTTTCAGGAAGTCTTCGAGGCTTTGTCCCTGATTGTTTATATCCAATTTAGGAAATCCCTTACTTTGCAAATACCATTTTAAAAATGAATTAAAATTATCGGCAACTCTAATGCATTTATTATTGCTATTATCATCTAAATAGAAAAATACAGGTGATTCTTCCGTTAATCCTTTTTCTGAACAAACCAGTAAATATCCTACATCTGGCCCTGGGATTTTACAAATTGGTATTATGGGATAAATGCCTGAAAAGTTATCACCTACAAATGAATAGTCATAATAAAAGCCTACATAATGGTCTAATACTTCATCCAATTTATAAAAGTAAAAACTGCTCCACTTTGGGCCATCGGGTTCATCATCGAGCATATCGGTATAATATTCTATGTCGTATTCTAATATCATACCACCGTTACATAATTTCAGAAAATTGATATATGATTCAGTTAACTTAATTCCATAAGCTTTTTCATTTTGATGAATTGTATCTTCATCAATACCTGTATTAAATTTATACTTCCTGTCACCATGCCAAATATTAGTTTTAAGTTGTTTTAAGGCATCAAAATCATGGTTTTCAGACATTAGATTTGAATTTTTATTCGTTGTTTAATATACTAATCAGGATATAATCGAGGTATATCATCGTCTGATTTTTTAACTTTCCTTACTCTCCTTATCTTTGGTCTTATGGGTTTTTTTGGTTTTGATTGCCGGGTATTATTTGAATTTGTACTAGAAAAATCTGGTTTTTCACTTCTTTCCCAATCATAAAGTTCTGCTTTGAAATCGTGAAACCCTCCTTTTAATATTGACCCTGCCGATTCTTCTTCCTTATCTTCTCGGCTTTGCTTACTGGAACTAAAAAATAAAAATCCGATTATTTTTATTATAACATAAACAATAGTAACAAATGCAATTAGAGAAATAGTTATTATGGTCAAGTTGGCCATTAGTATACTCAGGATGCTGTAGGTTAAAATTCTTGCCGGAGCATAAATTCCATGCATTTTAATACTTTCTATACAAATAAGAACAAATAAGGCAGCATATAACAAAACAATAATATTCATAAACATCACAAAATTCCCTGAAGTAAAAAATCCCAGTATTCCATTTTCCTGAATGAAGTCTAAACTAAAATAAGAGTAAACAGAACTTCGGCTTTTTAATCCTGCGATAAAAAGTAAAATTGAAATAAATGAAGAAGTTTTAAGTGCCCACCAGTTTCTATTGAAGTAATTTTCGTTACCGAGAACCATGGCGTAGAAATATTCAGGTATTACTCCAATCGAGAATGGTATTCGATAATACCAGTTAAATCCGTCAAAATTTGAATTACTTTTTTGGGAAAAATAGTCGTCAATTCGGGCTGTATTTTTAAGTCCGTACCGGAGAGAAACTCCAAGTAAGAATACGGATACAGCAAAGATTACAATTGAAATGAAGAAGTTTAACATAGAATCAATTTATTTTTAATCGTTTCTTCCAGAAAAACAGGAAATAAATCAAAATTGCTACGGCCAATAATAATGCAAAATATAAACCTGCTATCAAACCTGTATAGAAATATATTACGCAAATAATTAAATAAATTCCGAAACGTAATGAACCAATTTGAAAGCCTAAATTATGCGTACTTTCTATAAATAAACTCACTATTAAAATCAGGCTGAATATTACTATCATTATTTCGGGCCAATGCCAGTTTGCAGGATTAATATTTAAGTCTCCCGGCAGGAAAACCCCAAGAATAAATATTAAAAACCCCAAACCTAAACTACTTATCAATGGCCAGGGTGTACCTTCCCAAGTTGATTTCATTTTTGCGCTTAACATTCTGTCTAACAGATGAATATATTTTTGAATAAAAAAAAGAGCAATAAACATTACAATCCCCAGTATGTAAATTGCCCAGGGGTTTTCAAAAAATGATTTTGTGTTTTCTGCTGTATTCATCTATTATTTTTTTGTTTTTTTATAGTATAATTTTCTAGTACAATATTTTAAGCATTCTGTAAAACCTGACTCAATAAAGTAATTGAAAAAATCGTCAACAGAAACCATCCTATAATACCCTCAATAATAGTGAGATACATCGCCAGGCTGTTTTCCTGTTCCGGTAAGGCTCCAAATCCTATTACAACAAAACTGTTTAAACTCAGTATAAGTGAGTTGAAGAATTTAACCAAAATAATGTATACTAAAAAAATAATTGAAATAATAAATATTAATATTCCTGACCAAGTTTTTTCCAAATTATTTAGTGAATCCCAAGATTTTGGCTGGAAGTTGAATAATTTTACCAAACCTGGTAATATGTCGAATTTAAACTTGCCAAGAAGGTGTAGAGGTTGTCCAAAAAGGCGCAAAATTCTTGGTGCTTTCTTTCCCTGTTTCTTGAACGACTTTAGCAGTTCTTTTATGTTTTTAGAGTCTTCAGTAATATGTTTTTCCCTGTTTTCTTTTATCACCTTGTCGATAGATTTATCGGAAATAATGTATTCTGAAAAAATATTAAACTGATTTAAGTAATACCCATAATTCATTCCATCCCATAAGGAGAATGAGAACATATAAATTATTGTGAAAATAAGCAGTACTCCTAACGATTGTATCAACGATTTCCCCGGATTAGTTGCATAATCGGAAAAAACCCGGAGGAAAACATTTAATTTATAGTTTATAAGGTTGTTAAGGCTAGGGTCGACTTGTTGAATATAAGCCTGTCGGCGCGTTTCTATATCTTTAATTTCAACATATGATGCATTTGCCGACCTTCTGTCTCCACGGTCATGATAAAGAGTATTAAATTTATTATAAGCACTCATGAGATCGTTATAATAAAGAGTTTTCGATAATTGCAGATCGCTTTTTGCCTGATAAGGATATACCTTTTTCGATTTGTCGGTAATAAATATTGAAAACTTTTCAC
>JBFFLX010000287.1:0-3332 GCA_041554435.1 Bacteroidales bacterium | reverse complement strand
GAAAACATAAAGTTAAAATCGAAATATCATAATTCTTTTCCCCGAGTAGGAAGGGTTGAATTATCTAACCTGTTAACGGAATAGTATAAATTGGAGGAAATTTATGATTTTACAATAGTCTTTTCTTTTAAAAAAGTTCACCTTGGTAACTATTTGAACCAAAAAACATAACTTCATTTTTTGAAGTTCCCGTGACTGAATTATCGATAGATCCGATGTTTGTGTAAAATTAAACGAATTGAAGTTATATTCTTTCCTTTCAAGCCATTATTTACATTCAGGAAATTGCAACATAACCCTTACTTAATTGTTCAGATTTTTGTTGCATATCCAGTTAAGTGTTCTCATGATTTTATATATAAAAAAAGAGGGATTTAATCCCTCTTTTTTTATTATCATCTGAAACTAAAATTTGTTTAATTTGCTGTATGCATTCCTGCAGCACCCGCAACTGCTTCTTCCAAAGTTTTGTTCGGAATATTATCTGCTGCTGATCTATTATGACAACCCAAGCAAGAATATGCTGGACTTAATGAAGCTGGCCTTGTAGCATCATCACGAACCCAAGCACCATCCTCTGTAAACATCGATTCAGCATCAACTGTAATTTTCATTAAGTGAGAACGCACATCACCTTCATAGCCACTTTCACCAATTTTCGCACCTGATTTAGCTGCATATGGCATATGACAGTCAACACAAGTTGCGCTATTACTATGATGAGTTGTTGTTTGTTGAGCTCCGTGACATGAAGTACATTCATTTATTATTCCATCACCATCCCAAATAACACGTTTGTGAGGATCATGACATGTAATACAAGTCATTCCACCAGCCATGTGATCAGTTGTTGTAAACTCATCCCATTGTTCGTGATGCTTTATAAATCCACCACTTGCATTTATCGGGCTTTTATAATCTCTGTTATGACACGTTCCACATAAGAAATTAACATCATCACCATTAGCATTAGGTTCTTGAACAACACCATCAATTTCAAGTCCGGCATTACCAATATGTGCAAATTCGTATACTTTATCAATATTTTCTGCTGTTGGATCTCCAATATGCAGGCTACCTGGCCCATGACAACTTTCGCAACCAATTCCTCCTTCAGAGAAAGTTCCTAAGCCATCAACACCTTCAAGCCATGTTCCTTCATCGGTCCCACCTGTAGTGTGACATTTGAAACAACTATAGTTGTATGTCTTTTTGTCTCCAGGGTGATAATCAGCCCATCCATGGTCAACTCCACCATAGAAATTAAACTGGTTTTTACCCATTCCTGCATTAAATGCGCTTTCTGCTGTACCAATAATTTCACCATCTGTTCCAACAAAACGAGCTTTCCAGCCGTATCCGCCAATAACACCGGCAACATTACCCCATGAAATAGTTCCATCAGTTAAATTAGTCAACCAAGTATTTTGAAAATTTACGGATTCGGAAGGATAAACGGGTCCAATACTACCATCAGTAACTGAAAATTTGTACGGGTGACCAGACTTAACCCATGAATCATATTTCTCTGAGTGACATGTTTTACAAGCGTCAGACCCTATAAATTCTGCCTCAGTAACAGTTGGATCTATAATTTCATCTTCATTACAACTTGTAAATACAATCGTTAATGCAATAAAGCAAATTGCTGAAAACGATAATAATTTTTTGAATTCCATACCAATTAGATTTTAGTTTTTTCTATGATATAAAACTAGCGATATTAACTCTTGTGTACAATCGCATATTTTACGTATAAAAAAATACCATAAACTACGTAGGAGGAAAAAGGAGCTCAAAAGGAATTGCTAAAACTACAATTCAATATAGTTGTGTTTTACTGCAAAACGAACCAATGCAACCGCCGATTTTAAGTTGAGTTTTTGCATAATATTTCGTCGGTGAGTTTCAACAGTGCGTAAGCTTATATTTAATTTGTCTGAAACTTCTTGGTTGCTATTGTCGTTTGCTAAAAGTTTTATTATTTCAATTTCTCGCTTTGTAAGAATTACATCTGGATCAAGTTTTTCTTCTTTTTCCACAGCGGCACCAAACATACTATCAAGCATCATTGTTGAAATGCGGTCGCCTAAGTATCTTTTACCGGCACATACGGCTTCAATACCTCTTATTAATTCTTCTCTTTTTGAGTTTTTTAATAAATAACCATCGGCTCCAACTTTTAATGCTTGCAATACATATTCTTTTGATTCATAATGAGTAAGCATTAATATTTTTGTGTCTGGAAATTCAATTTTGATTTTTCTTGTTGCATCAATTCCATTAAGTTCAGGCATTGAAATATCCATTAAAATAACATCAGGTTTTAATTCTCGTGTTCTCAGAATTGCTTCATTTCCGTTTAGAGCTTCACCTACAATGCTTATATTTTTTTCTTTCGCAAGTAAAGCTTTAATTCCATCTATTATTATTTCGTGGTCATCAACCAACAAGATATTATACATAGGTATTATTTTAAAGGTATTTCAATTAAAATTTCAGTTCCTTCACTAGGCTTTGTATCAATGGTAAATTCACCATCAAAAGCAGTAATTCTTTCCTGCATGCTAATTAAACCAATGGCTTTATTATTTGTTTCTTTTTTCACTTCTGTCAAATCAAATCCTTCACCGTCATCGCTTATTATTAAGGATACAAAGTCATTATGTTTTACTAATTGAATGGTTGCAGTTTTTGCATTTGAATGTTTTTGTATATTGTTTACCGCTTCTTGAACAACTCGATAGAACATTTTTTCAATTCTTTCATCGAAACGTTGCTTAATGTTGAATGCAGAAAATTTGAAAATGGTTTTACCATGTTTATTGCAATCTTCAATGAAATTCTCTAAAGCCACAAGTAAGCCAAAGTCTTTAAGCATAATGGGAATAAGATCGTGAGCAATGCTTTTTGACTCTTGAATGGCAGCATCAATTTTTTGTTGAATGTTTTGGATGTGAGAAGCAAATTCATCTCCACTTTTATTATTTGAAAGATTGTTATCTATATAATATGATATGCTTGTTAAAATAACACCTAAGCTATCGTGCAGTTCTTGTGCAATTCGTAACCTTTCTTTTTCTTGTGCTTCGTTAATTTCAATTAATTGATTTTTACGGATTTTTTCAATTTGACGATACATTTCTTTTCGTGCTCTAATATCGTGTGAAACAAAAACAACACCGATTACATCTTTGGCTTTATTTTTAATGGTAGAACACGAAAAAAGTACGGGGATGCATTCATCTGTTTTTGTCTTATATAAACGTTCTTCATTGTTTATTGTCCCTTTTGTACTCAAATGTTCAAGATTAAAAGCAATTTCTGAATTG
>JBFFLX010000286.1:0-3337 GCA_041554435.1 Bacteroidales bacterium | reverse complement strand
TTAGATAATGCAACTAACAGACCGCCAGATGTTTGCGCATCGCAACAAAGAAGTTGCTGGGTTCTGTTCATTTGGCCAAAATCAACTGTGGATTTCACATATTCCAGATTGTTGAAAGTCCCACCCGGAATTATTCCTGCAGCCGCCATATCCTTTGCTTTTTCTATAAAAGGCAGTTTATCAAAATTGATAATTACATCTTGTTTCGACCCCTGACTCATCTCCTTTAAATGTCCCATCAACCCAAAGCCGGTAACATCGGTACATGCATGAACTTCATAATTCATCATGAGTTCGGCGGCAGTTTTGTTTAAGGAACTCATAATTTCAGTAAGCTTTTGCCTGATATTATCATCCACTAATCCTCTTTTAAGAGCAGTTGAGAGTATACCTGTTCCAAGTGCTTTGGTAATAACCAGAACATCACCTGTTTTTGCACCGGTATTTTTCAATATTTTATCAGGATGTATAAGTCCGCTTACCACCATTCCAAATTTTGGTTCGGGATCTTCAATGGTATGTCCGCCCAAAACCGGAATTCCTGCTTCAGCAGCCTTGTCTCTGGCACCTTTTAATATTTGCTCTAAAACTTCCATGGGTAGACTGTCTTCCGGGAATCCAACTATGTTTAAGGCAAAAATTGGTTGTGCACCCATGGCATAAATATCACTCAAAGCATTTGCAGCGGCTATGGCTCCAAAATCGTAGGGATCGTCGACTATTGGTGTAAAAAAGTCGAGAGTCTGTACAAGTGCCTGCTCATCATTGAGTTTATAAACTGTGGCATCGTCGGAAGTTTCGGTTCCAACCAACACTTTATCGCTATAAAATGGCTCAATTTGTTTGAGAATATTTTCAAGTTTTTGAGGTTCTATTTTACAAGCACATCCTAAACCATGAGTATATTTTGTGAGTTTTATGTCACTTGTTTTTGAAGTTGATAACGTTTCCGATTTCTCTGGCATCAATTGCCTTACTTTTTGGATAATTTCCTCTGCTGCGATCTCAATATCTTCCATTGTTGTTTCTCTTCCTGTGGAAAATCGTATGGTTCCCATGGCATATTCAACGGGCACCTTCATGGCTTCCAAAACTGCAGAAACGTCAATGCTCTCCGAATGACAGGCAGCACCTGCTGAGGCCGCTACATTTTCTAATCGTGAAATCAATGTGTTAGCCTCAACATTTGGAAACGAAACACTTAATGTGTTTGCCAGACATTTCTGAAGATTTCCGTTTAGTTTAATCTGAGGAAGACTTTTTTTCAATAATTCAAAAAGGTAATCGCGGGTTTGAGCATAATGGGCAATATTATTTTCCAGATTTTTTGAAGCAATTTCACATGCTTTACCCAAACCTGCAATTTCCAAAACATTTTCTGTTCCGGCTCTTAAATTCTGTTCGTGATCTGCACCATGAATAAGTTTTTCCAACTTGATTCCATTTCTAATAAAAAGAGCACCTATTCCTTTTGGAGCGTATAGTTTATGTCCGGCGATACTCAATAAATCGACGCCAAGTTTTTTAATGTCAACTTCTGTTTTCCCCAGCGACTGGGCTGCATCGGTATGAAAAACAATATTGTGTTTTTTGGCAGTTTTAGATAATTCTGCTATGGGCTGTATACTTCCAACTTCGTTGTTGGCATGCATAATACTAATGAGAATTGTAGTTTGTTTAATAGCATTTTCCAGATCTTTAGTGTTTAACATACCATATTCATCAACAGGCAGATATGTAATTTCAAATCCGTTTTTTGAAAGATATTCGCAAACCTCAAAAACTGCAGGATGTTCTATTGATGAAGTAATAATATGGTTCCCTTTGTCTTTGTTAGCCAGTGCATATCCTTTTATGGCAAAATTATTTGATTCGGTTCCTCCGCTGGTAAAAATAATTTCAGATGTGTCGCAATTGAGAAGTTTTGCAATTCGGCTTCTTGCCTTTTCAACAGCAAGTTTTGTTTTAACTCCATACTGATGAAGGCTGGAAGGGTTTCCAAAATATTCTTCCAGATAAGGTTTCATTTCGTCAACAACTTCTTTTGCAATAGGTGTTGTAGCATTATAATCAAGATAGATCATTTTACCGGAGTTTAATTATTCAAATAATGATAATGACTTGCAATATTGCATAACTTTTTTAGCAGTTTTAGCAGGATTATCTTCATCAATTTCGAGTTCATAGATCAGTTTAGTATTACGTTTAGTGTTTCCATGAAGATAAGCCTTATCGTAATATTCAAGAGTAATTTCTGCCACTTTAAGCATATCGCCAGTTTCCAAAGCTTCCAGCGATTGCCTGGTTCTTAATCCGCCAAGTCGTCTTTCAATATTTTTTATGCTGGTTTCAAGAGGCTCTTTGGGAAAACACCCATACTCATTAACCAGGCGTTTTTCACGAATTATTTTTGGTATGATAATCTTTATGAGGTGAGTATCACGCATATGTGCAAACAGATTATCGGGGATGGCACATCTACCAACCTGACGGCTTTCATCTTCTACCCAAACGGGCTTTGTTAAGTCGAATTCTCCTAGTTTCTTTGCCAGCATATTCTCGAATTGCTCAGTTGTTGGTTGTGGATGTTGGCCTATTGAACCGAAAGCAGATCCTTTGTGGTTGGCAATTCCTTCCAAATCGAGGAATTGTACCCCAAGTTTTTCCATTTCCTTAAGGATTTCTGTTTTTCCACTTCCGGTATAACCGCCCAGCACAAATAATTTATCTATTTTATTGAATAAATCACGTGAGTAATTACGATAATTTTTATATCCGCCTTCTAAAATTTCAACTTCAAATCCTGCTGTGTTAAAAAGCCAGGCCATACTTGCTGAGCGCATTCCGCCTCTCCAGCAATGGACAAGAATTTTTTTGTCAGGTGCAACTTTTTTTGCCTCTTTTACGAAATCCACAAGTTTAGGACCTACAATTTCCAGTCCGTTCATTATGGCAGTTTCCTTGCCATTTTTTTTGTAGTTGGTGCCAACAACGGCCCTCTCTTCATTAGAAAATATAGGAATACTATAAGCCCCCGGAATATGCCCGTTTTCAAATTCCGCAGGAGAACGTACATCAACAACAGGAATTTTTTCTGCTTTTAATAAAAACTGCTCTATACTTAAAATATCGGCCATACAAAAATTTATGGCAAAGTTAGAAAATTAGCAAAGAGTATTGACAATGGAGAATTGACAATGGAGAATTGACAATTGATAATGGATAATTGATAATGGATAATTGACAATGGAAAATTATATTAGGTGCTTTAAAATTATGTATTAATATAAATTAATGACCCTGTCTTCATTTCATTACTGCCTTCAAACAAATAATT
>JBFFLX010000285.1:0-3368 GCA_041554435.1 Bacteroidales bacterium | reverse complement strand
GCTGATTAATTAAGGTCTTACAAGAAAATAAATTCCCTAGTAGCTCAGTTGGTTAGAGCGGCGGACTGTTAATCCGTAGGTCGTAGGTTCAAGTCCTACCTGGGGAGCTGAAGAGTTGAAGGTTAAAGCTACAATGGCTTGATTTTCAGCTCTTTTTCATTTAAGACACTTTATTGATTCCTCAAAGTGGTAACATAATGGAAACACTTCCGGTTAATAATTCAAATAACTTATTTCAAAGATAATAAATAACAGGGACACTGGAATACTAAGACACCCTGCATATAATGTGCTATTATTGGAGTTTTCTGAGCAAAAGTAACAACACCCGGTACGGTACAGCAGCTCATAAAAGTTCAATAATGGTTATTATGTTCAGGTGGTCAGCCCTTAGCAGACAGCAAATACGCCCACCGGGTTGAATGTTTTTCGATATGCATTCAAGCCGAAAAAAATATACAGCATGGATTGAGGTAGAATAGGTTCAAATCAGATTTCAAGTTGAACCTATGCATTTTATAACTAATTAGGTGCATTCTTAATTTATATTATATTTCATTTTAAAAAAATGTAAAATACAGATATCTAAGTCCTTATATCTGTACTAAATAAGGTTGAAATCATTTTCCTTATTAAGACCTCGCGTCCAAGAAAAGAGAAAAAATGCTTGCAATTTTCTAAAATGTCACTACTTTTAATCAACCAAAAGCTACAAACCTTGAAAATTACCTCTCAAACTATATTTTCCCAAGGATTATTAACAACAACATTTTTATTGATTTTGGATTTAATTGGTCAATTATTGAGCAAAGTAGCAATATATGCGGCACAAGGATTTATTCATAAGTAATTTGATGAATGAAAACTTGAGAACAAAAACACGATTATAGGAGCGAAGTACTTAAATGACTTGTGAATAATTGAGGCATTTAATTTTTAAAGATGTTATTCGCACATGGTAAATTTTACATAAGAAATTGATTTAAAATATTGGAGAAATGAAAAGGATAAACTTTATAAATGTGTTGCTTTCTGTATTTTTTATATGCTCATGTAACAGCATTGATAGGCTGGATGATGATATTATATCATTGTATCCAATAATTGAGATTGAACCCCCAAGTGAAGAAGGTTGTCTGATGGGTGGAATAAAAATAACCTCAGTCGAAAATGGTGAACTAGTTACTAACTATGTATGTAATGGAGAAAACGGCAAGGATGGTAAAAGTTATTATGTTGAAGAAGTTCAACCTGGAGAAGATTGTTTGAATGGAGGATTAAGAGTAATCACAGAAGAAGAAGGTGAATTAGTTGAATACTTTATTTGTAATGGAAAAGATGGGAAAGACGCATTTTTATGCCAAGGCGAGGTAAACTATTCAATCACAGTGTCAGAAAATATTCCGTCAGACTATTGTGAACTGGGAGGATACGTAATAATTTTAAGTGTAGATTCCAATAGAAATGGATATTTTGAAGATTACGAAAAAGAGTATAGTTATTTTTGTAATTCCTGTGGTTGCGATGATGACGGAGGGTTGACGAAAATTGCTGTTTGTCATAAGGAAGAGAGATCAGGAGGTGTCTACATGCCAGGATATCATACAATTTATGTTCGTAATTCTGAACTTCAGAGTCATTTGGATGCTGGGGATATTGAGGGAGAATGCAATTAGAGGTGAAAAAATCAAAAATAATGAAACAAATTATACTTATTTTACTAGCAGTTTTTAACGTAATAATTGCATCTGCTCAATACAATAAATTGTTATTTGATGTAGAATATGGAAAACACAACATTCTAGATGAATCAGCTATCACAAATGGAAATAGCAATCATTTTGGTTTAGGAGTCAGATACAATCTTAATCAATATGTTGGGATTGGTTTAAATAGTGGATATGATATAGGGTCTTTAGAAGACTTTAACGGATTAAGTGTAAACTTAAACTATTCAAGATTAAATTTAGAATCATATGTAAATATTTTCAATTTGCTGCACCTGCAAAACAATGTATTTACATTAATACTTCATGGTGGCCCAGGAATCACAAGAATAAACACTAATAACAATTACAACCAAAATGTTTTCAACGTAAGGTATGGCCTAAGCGGTATTATTAAAATATCAAAAAGGATTTCCATAAAAACAGATTATTCATCTTCAGACAATTTTTTACAATCAAGGACAATTGATGGTTCCTATAAAATTGGAAATACTGGAGTAAATTCCATGATTCGAAATTTATCAGTAGGTGTCTCATTTTCCATTGGAAAAGATAATAAAGATCATGCCGATTGGTATAAGCCAATACCAGCAAAGCAAAATATTGTGAATCAGTCAGACACAACAATAATTAACAAGCATTATAATGAATATGTAACAAAACAGTTTATAGTTGCGGACTCAATATGTAGTACAAATGAATATTTATTCTTCGATAATGACAGTCACGAGATACGCAAGGAAGCTTTGAATGCTATTTATAAAATATTTGTAACATTAATACTTGACCAAGAAGCTAAATTGGAAATAAAAGGCTGGGCTTCTCCCACAAGTGATGGAGCCACCGAAAATCTGCTACTCTCTAAAGAAAGGGCCCAAATAGTCAGAAAAAAATATCTTGATATGGGGATTGATGCGGAAAGGATTACGATCGAAGCAAATGGGAAAGACGTTAGTTTAATGCCTAAGAATGTGCATGACATGGCTCGAAGAGTGGATTTGAGAATATTTAAATAAAAACCAATTGCCGGTAATGATTCAATTACGTGCTAATTGGGAAGATTTTCCATAGGCAAAGAAAGGTTCAAATAGTTCCCAAGGTGAAACCGTTAGTTCAACAAAGATCATAGTTGAACCTTTTTTCTCTTTGAACGTACTTAAATTGATGAATTTACGCATAAGTGAAATAGGAAAAAACAAATGGCTATGTAGGTTGTATAAGGCATGGCGGGATTGGCTGCGATTCGGTAATCGAATCATCTACTCATCATCTAATCAGTCGGACAGGATTTCAAAGCAAAATCCGCCACAATCTCATAATAAGAGCCTCACGTTTTAGTTCAAATAGTTTCCTAGTTGAACTCAATCACATTTAAAAGGTAACCACAGGCATTTTCTCAAGCTACAGGATTCAAATATGAATGCATCCTAAAAACAGGCAAAATTCTGAGTACAATCTCGCGAATCAATCGATAAGCATACTCCCTTGCCTGGGGCGGAAAAAGAAATGGTTCAGTTTCCAATAAAATAAACAATACAACTGATTTATATAACCATTTTGTTTGCGAAACAGGGAATACATTTCGAGTCGATTGAAGAACTAACAAACACAACCCACACCTCTAAAATAAATGCCAAATTG
>JBFFLX010000284.1:0-3369 GCA_041554435.1 Bacteroidales bacterium | reverse complement strand
CTTACTATTAGTGGTGCTGATCTTACTTCAGGTGTTTATTTTTACACTGTTACTGCAGGCGAAAATAAAGTTACTCATAAAATGATTGTTGAATAAACATACATTTAAATTATAAAAGCCTTCCTGGAGAAATTCAGGAAGGCTTTCTTTTTTGCTTGTTAAATTTTGCTAAAACAAAACTTGAATAACAAACCCCTTAACTCATATTGTTAACCCTTAATTTATATTTAAAAAATACTTAACGCTTTGATTATCTTCGCATTATACAAATTATAGCAGCTTAGATTTGTCTTAAAGTAAATTTAAATAATGTACTATATTTTAATAAGCAAATTCTTTAATACGAAAAGGTATTAGAATAATGCTATATTTGTTAAATAAAAACTATTAAAGTACTTTGTTTAATTAATTATTTATTATTATGAAAAAAATTTTACTGTTTGCGTTGGCTATTGGCATAGGATTAAGTTCTATGGCACAACAAGCCTATAAGTTCAAAATTGATACTAAATCGCAGAAAAAAATTGAAAAGCAGGCTTTCAGCGTTGAGCCTATTAAATCAGATGCTATTACAAAATCACAAACAGAAGCTAAACTTATTATACCTGCACCTGACCGTGATGTTGATATTGTAACCATAGTGCCTATAGGTACTGCTGCAAATGCGTATGGTTTTAGTGGAAGTCAAAATCCTATTCCTGTACGTCCGGATTTAAATACAGTAGCATTCATACACCGTATGGGTGGTGATTTAGACCCGGGTGGTTATTCCGGCGACATGGGATATGATGTTTCTATGGATGGTGGTCAAACATGGACTACACAAGCTGAGTTTTGGGTTGCTGTAGATAACGAAGGTGGAACGTACTATAAAGATGCCGGACGTTACCCAAGTGCTGGAATTGCTGACCCAGAAGGTGGAAACGGCCCATATCTTAACTTTTATTTCCCATTATTATGGGACTCCAATGGTGGTTGGGGTGGACATGGTGTTGGTGTTGCTAATCTTAACGACCCAACTGATGCCACAAGAAACTTAATTACATACGACGAAACTACTGATTTAATGATTAGTGTTCCCGGAGGTTATGGTATTTCAAGCCAGGGAGTTATGTATGGAATTGATGATGATTACGACGTTGATGGAACTACTTATAATGGTGCTCTTGCTGTTACCAGTGGTGTATGGGATGAAGGCGCAATGGATTATGTTTATACTATTGAAGCTTTTGACTTAGACGTTAGCGTATCAAATGGTACCGCAGATCAGAAGGTTGCATTTTCACCCGACGGTCAAATAGGATATATTAGCGTTTTAGGTAATGATGGCGAAGCATCACAGCAAAGTGGATATAGCAATTATTATCCAATTCTTTTTAAGACTACTGATGGTGGAGCAACATGGACCGGACCAACTTTCATTCAACTTGATGGTCCTGATGGTATAGGAGGTATTGTTTATCACCACCTTACCGACCAGTTAATTGCTGATCTTTTTGAACCACCGGTTCCATCACGTGAAGAAATTTCTTATACAACAGCTTTTGAACATGATATAGCTGTTGATGCTAATGGTAACCTTCATATTGCTGTTTTAATAGGACCTACCGGAAGTGACCCACAATCAATTATATCAGCAAAAGGATATACTGCTGTTGTTGACATATTTACAACCGATGGAGGAACTACATGGTTTGTTGAAGAAATGGGACGCCCAAATACATTTAGAGGTAGTTTTGGTGACATTTCAAGTGACAACAGAGTTAAAATTACTTCAAATGCAGATGCTAACATCTTTTTCTTCTCATGGTTAGATACGGATATCGAAGATGCTGAAGATAATGACCGTCCAAATATATGGTGTCGTGGTTTTGAACCATCTACTTATATGAAAACTGCCAACAGTGATGGTGATGGACCAACTAACGTAACACTATTCTCATCAGGTATGTGGCAATCATATTATGGAACTGCAGGAAATTTCTGTTTTACAAATGAAAATGGATATAATATCCCATTTATCTATCAGGAAATGGATCCGGCAGATCCTATTGCAGCTGTTCAATTCCAATATATTACAGATTTCTATTTCACAGATGCTGACTTTACTATACAAGGAATCAATACTCCTGAAAAACCAGCAAATCAGTTAGCTAGTGTTTCACAAAACTTCCCTAATCCTTTTAACAATGAAACTTATGTTACAGTTTCCCTAAATGAAGGATCTAACTTAAGTGTTGATGTATTTACTTTAACAGGACAAAAAGTTGTTGCTAAAGATTATGGATATATGACTAACGGATCTCACACTCTTACCATTAGTGGTGCTGATCTTACTTCAGGTGTTTATTTCTATACTGTAACTGCAGGTGAAAATAAGGTAACACATAAAATGATTGTTGAGTAATCAACTTAATAAAATATTTTAAAGCCATCTCGCTTAAGGCAAGGTGGCTTTTTTTTATTCTTTTACTTAGAATATAAAGTTAATATTAGCGTTGAAGTTTTTATAAATTTGCACTTTTTACGTTAAAATATTAACATCCCGGATTAATTCCAAAGGATACAATAAAAATCAAATGACAGATATCTTTACAACTGAGTTATTTCAAAAGTTTATCAAGTTTGGAATTGTTGGATTTTCGGGTGTTTTTGTCGACTTTGGAATTACATGGTTAACAAAGGAAAAGTTAAGAATTCCAAAATATATTGCCAATGCTATAGGGTTTACCACAGCAGCTAGTACAAATTATATTCTAAACAGAGTTTGGACATTTGAAAGTACAAACCCCAAAGTAATGGTAGAATATGGTGAATTTATTCTTATATCGATGATTGGATTGGCTATTAACACCTTGATATTATGGATATTGGTAAGCAAATTCAAGTGGAATTTCTATTTTTCAAAGATATTTGCAATTGGTGTAGTTACAATTTGGAACTTCTTCGCAAATGCATTTATAACTTTTAATCCTGCCCACACAGCAGCCATATTATTTTAAAATAGTCTCGCACCTGTCCGATGCTAACGATATTTATTGGTGTAGTTATCTACTGTCCTCGTTTTGTAACCTCTGAATTAAAAATCAAATTAAGAAAATATTCCAGGCTCCGTTAGGAGGCAGATATGGGTAGCTAATTCGGTTTTGTAATTATCCCGTCCCGGATGGGACGGAACACATAAACTAACAATAACTTTTCTACCCACATTTAATCCCTAACGGGATTTCTATGGAATAAAGATGACAAAATAAAATGTAATTTATTAGACCACACAGCAGCCTTATTATTTTAAAATAGTCTCGCACCTGTCCGATGCTAACGATATTTATTGGTGTAGTTATCTACTGTCCTCGTTTTGTAACCTCT
>JBFFLX010000283.1:0-3369 GCA_041554435.1 Bacteroidales bacterium | reverse complement strand
TCTATGATAGCCAATTAGTAAAATTACTTTTTGTAATGGTATTAAAAGTTGAATCAGGATAGTTGTTTTGCCAGGCTTTTGGTATTTTCGATTTAGTTTTATTCCATTTAATTTCAAACACTTCCAATTGTGATTTGTTTTTTTCCACTAAATCGATCTCCTGTTGATCATATGTTCTCCAAAAATACATTGCCGTATCAAACATATTGTATTGGTTCCATTTGAGTCGTTCTGAAATAATAAAATTTTCCCACAAACTACCTATATCTTTTCTCAATGAAATTGGTGAGAAATCATCAATAATAGCATTTCTAATACCATTGTCGTAGAAATACCATTTTTTACTTTTCGTTACCTCTTTTCGCAGGTTTTTACTAAACGCTTTAAGTTCGTAGATAACAAATATTTTACTCAATAGATCAAGGTATTTTTCTACTGTATTTTTACTCATTCCTAACTGATTGCCCAGTTCGTTTAAAGATACTTCATTACCAGTTTGATAGGCTAAAAGTTTTAGCAAATCCATAATTTTTGAAGTGCCTCTAATTCCATCCAATGAAAATATATCTTTTAATAAGTAGTTATTGACGAGGTTTTTTAAATAGAACTCTTTTTCGAAATTTGTTTTATACTCAAGTAATTCAGGATACATTCCATAAACAAGTCTTTCTTCCAGTTTTATTATTGATTCTATGGGGCTTTCAATAGATAAGAATTCTTTTATGCTAAATGGAAATAAATGAAAAGTAAAACTCCTGCCTGTAAGTGGTTCTCCAAAGCGATTTAATAAGTCAAATGACGAAGAGCCCGTAGCAATTATTTTAATTCCTTCAATTTCATCCACAATAAGTTTTAAAATATTACCTATATCAGGAATTACTTGTGCTTCATCAAGAATAAATAAATCGATACCCTGTAGTTTACTTTTGTAATTTGAAGTTGTTTTGTGTGATAAAAAATCTTGAGTCAATGAATCTTCAGCGTTCATCAGCAAGGATTTGCCGACAAATTGCTTTTCTATTTGTTTAATTAATACAGTTTTACCAACTCTTCTTGTGCCCAGAATTATAATAACTTTATTTGGCTTTAAAAACTGTTCTATATTTTCTTGCTGAAGACGAAAGATCATTTTTTATCTCAAAAGTAAAAAAATTGTCAATACAATGACAAAATTAACGTAAAAATTGTCAATATAATGACAAAATTAACGTTTTTTATCAAACTCAAAACTCATAACTTTATGAACTTTAGTGCACTTGTAAATTTAACTCTAGGCACTCTATACTTCCCTCACTTCCTCCCACTCAACGATTTAGGTATTCTGCCCTGATTAATAACTTCAGAACGTAGTCGGCGACCAAGAATTTTTTCAACCATACGACCTGTTTCAAGAACTTTATCGATATCGAGACCGGTATCTATTTCCATTTCGTCCATCATAACAACCATATCTTCCAGAGATACGAGTCCAACATCTTTTGCATCTTTATAATAGTAAGCACCTGTTCCTGAAACCGGAACACCACTCACAAAGTTTGCGGGCTGTCCACCAATACCGCCTAAAGTGGCTTCGTAATTTGTCATTCCGGCTTGTAGAGCAGCAAGAACGTTAGCCGTTCCCCAGCCTCTGGTAGTATGTAAATGAACGATTTGTTTGTGTGTTAATCCAACTTTTTCCTGAAGCATCGAAAAATAACGATAAATCCTGTCGGGAGAAGCAGAGCCATCATGATCGGCATGTTCCACATCATTGGCACCTATATCAAACCAGCGTTGGGTGAAATCAACAGCATCTTCAAGTTTGGTCGGACCTTCAATCGGGCAACCCCAAATTGTAGAAACAGTTCCGTTAACTTTTATTCCTGCATCATGTGCTTTTGGAATCCATTCCTCAGCCATTTTCCAGTATTCAGCCAATGTTAAACCTGAATTTTTTTGCTGATGCGACTCACTGGTAGAAACCATTAGCAAAATCCTGTCGGGACCATAGCCATCAAGTTTAGCCTGAATGGCTCTTTCGATAGCACGTTCACGGATAGTCACTGCAGTAACCATCACATCGTCCATTTTGCCCTTTAGTTTTTTGCTGTTTCTAATGGATTTCAGCAATTCGTCAGCATCTTTAAACTGAGGCATACCTTTGGGATTTCCAAAGTTAGTTACTTCTATGTGTTTTATTCCTGCTAAAATCATCTGCTCAGCAACCCATACTTTGGCTGGTGTTGGAACAAATATTTCTTCATGCTGGAAGCCATCTCTTACGGTAATGTCGCCGATAACGACTTTTTTTGGATATTTCATCTATATATTATTTAGTTTTTTTATTCCTGAAAAGCATATCTGTTTTAGAAACTTCGAAAATTGAATTGTCAGTTTATTTAGTTTTTATTAATTATTATTTCAATCGTTTGCGAAAACGAAATGCTAAGGTAAAAAAACAAAATCATTTAATGCCAATTGATTAAAAATTCTTAAACTTGCATAATAAGGATGAAAGACTGTTTTCATCTATTTGTTTAACCAATAATTGTACTTTGTTCACATTAAAATCAAAAATAGATACACGTTCATCAGAATTTCAAACCAACAAAAAGGAGTTTTTAAAACTCATGGAAGAGTATAAATCACGGATGAGTGAAAATACTCAGGGAGGTTCTGAAAAGGCAGTTGCCAAGCATAAAGGAAGAGGAAAACTCCTTGCCAGAGAACGTATAAACCTGCTGGTTGATCCAAACACCCCATTCATGGAACTTTCGCCTTTGGCGGCCTATGATCAGTATAATAATGGATTTCCATCGGCGGGAATAGTTACCGGAATAGGTGTTGTTCACGGAAGGGAAACAGTAATTATCGCCAATGATGCAACGGTTAAAGGTGGCACTTATATGCGGTTTACCATTAAAAAGCATTTACGTGCCCAGGAAATAGCAATGCAAAATCAACTGCCTTGTGTTTATATGGTTGACTCCGGAGGGGCTTTTCTGCCAGAACAGGATACCGTTTTCCCCGACAGGGATCATTTCGGAAGGTTTTTCTTTAACCAGGCACGTATGTCGGCAGAAGGAATTCCGCAGATTGCCATAGTGATGGGTTCATGTACTGCAGGAGGTGCTTATGTGCCTGCAATGAGCGATGAAACTATAATTGTAAAGGAGCAAGGTACTATATTTTTAGGCGGACCGCCATTGGTTAAAGCCGCTACAGGCGAGATAGTTACCGCCGAAGAACTGGGTGGTGCCGAGGTGCATACTGCAGTTTCTGGCGTTGCCGATCATTTTGCTGAAAACGACAGACATGCAATACAAATGTGCAGGAACATTTTTGAAAATCTGGGAGAAAAAGAAAAACAAAATCTTGAAATTTTAAGTC
>JBFFLX010000282.1:0-3372 GCA_041554435.1 Bacteroidales bacterium | reverse complement strand
TAGACTAGCCAATTATTATTTTTTGAGATATAATGCTATTGTCCAAGCACAAAATCGTGACTTCTGACATTGATGTTGTTTTCCATTTAATCTCCATAATTTCTAATTAATTTTTAATAAGGTGCTTTTCCAGTTCTTCCAGTGACTTTCCCTTGGTTTCAGGTACTTTAGTAATAATAAATACTAAACCTAATGTTGCAAAAACACCATAAATCATGAAAGTTATCGAACTTCCTAAATTTGCCAACTCCCATGGAAATACCAGTTGAACAGAAAAACTAACTATTGAGTTAATGGTTCCAACAAATGAAATGGCAATACCTCGTTCACGATTTGGAAACAGTTCGGAAAATAATACCCACATAACGGGTCCCAGTGATACAGCAAAAGAAGCCACAAATGCAATTATTGCCCATAGTATTAAATTAGCATTCAGGTTTATTGATTCTTTTAGTAAGACCGACTCTTGAGTTGCGTTTAAAGTTTGTAAACTAGCAGTTTCATAGGCAGCCTTGAATTTTATTTCGTCATCAAATACTTTAGTTTTTAAATCTAAAAGATTCTGATTAACACTGGTTTGTTCTAATTTGTTTAGCGAAGTGTCTTTTAGAGAATAAGTAGCAGTACTAAAGCCATAAGCGAGAATAAACATCGATATAGCGATTCCTGTAACTCCAAATAATAATAAAGGTTTGCGACCAAATCTGTCAATTAACAACATGGCCACAACAGTAAAAACCAGATTTGTTAGTCCTACCCAAATTGCCTGTGTAAAAGAGGCATCGGTTCCTAAGCCCGACTGCTCAAAAATCATTGGGGCATAAAAGAAAACCGAGTTAATTCCTGTAATTTGCTGTAGAATTGCCAATGCTATTCCTATAATAAGCACTATTCTTAAAGCTGGACGGAAAATTTCTTTGAGTTTAACTTTTTCTTTGTCTATATCTTTTTCAAGACTTTTCTTCACATTGATTAAATCTGTTTCGGCATTTTCTTTGCCAACAGCCTTTTCCATTATTCTCAAAGCTTCCTGATATTGACCTTTCATTATAAGCCAGCGCGGACTGCGAGGAACAAATATTAATCCTATAAAATAAATAACCGCCGGAAGAGTTTCCAGTCCCAGCATCCAACGCCAGTTATACTCATTTAGTTTTAGAGCTTCGGCCCATGATTCGCCTGATTGTCCATATTTTAAAATTAAATAATTTGTAAAAAACGCAACTGAAATACCCAAAACAATATTGAATTGGTTGAATGAAACCATTGTTCCCCTGATTTTGGCAGGTGCTATTTCAGCTATATAAACTGGCGCTATTATTAATGATGCTCCTACACCAAATCCTCCCAGCATTCTTGCAATCACTAAGGTAGTAAAGCTAGGAGCAAGTGCTGATCCAATGGCAGATATTGCATAAAGAACTGCAGCTACAGAAAGTATTCTTCTTCTGCCAAATCTGTCGCTTAAAGGACCGGAAAAAATCATGGCTAAAGTTGCTGTCAGCGTTAATGAACTTACCGACCATCCTAATTCCAATTTACTAAGTCCGAACTCAGGCTCTATAAATTTTACAACACCTGAAATTACCGAAGCATCGAAACCCATGAGGAAACCTCCAAGGGCTACGATTATGGAAACCAGAAAAACATAACTCCTATTTACTTTCATAGTATAGTTTGATATTAGGTGTATTTTCTATTTCTTTTGATAAACTCTGATATAATCTATTTCCATGGTTTGAGGAAACAATTCGTTTTCAACTATTCCTCCCCAGGCTCCCCCAACAGCCAAATTAAGAATTACGTAAAAAGGTTTGTTAAAAGGCCATTTCGATTCGCCTAAACCTTCATTCTTATATGTGAAATATGTACTATCATCAACAGAAATTTCAAGTTTTTCATCAGACCAGTCTAATGTATAAGAATGAAATTTAGTATTAATATCCTCAACCTTAATAATGGCGGTTTTTTGGTTTCCTTTTTGCCATTGATAATCTTTTGAATGAGCTGAAGCATGAACTACTCCCATATTGTGTCCAACATGCTCCATAATATCTATCTCTCCGATATCAGGCCAGCCACCGTCATTAAACGACCAATTACCTGGCATCATCCAAATTGCCGACCAAGTACCAGGTGCTATTGGAAGCTTTGCGCTAACTTCTATTCTTCCATATTTCCAATTAGACTTGCTAATAAGGCGTGCCGAAGTATAGGCTTTGTTCCCAAACTTTTCTTTAATGGCGGTAATATGTAAAACACCGTTTTCTACTTTCGCATTATCAATGTCGGCAGCAGTATAATATTGTGCTTCATAGTTTCCCCAACCAGCATCATTGCCTTCCGTATCATAACCCCATTTCGAAGTATCCGGTAAACCCGAATAGTCAAATTCATCAGCCCAAACCAGTTCATAAATATCATCATCATTAGTATTATCCAACGATACATTGCTCTTACAACTTATTATTAGTAAGGCAATTATTGGATATATAATGAGGTGTTTCATTTTCTAATTAAAAATTTCTGAACGGTTCTTGTGTAATCAGTTCTCATAGTTTTTGGAAGAGGTATCAATTGATATAGAATGAAGATAGCCTGATTGTAATTTATTGATATCGATATAACTAAAGTATAATTTGGGGAAATAAGAACCTGAAATAAGGCGAGTGTAGTGATTTGATTTGAGTTTTGCAAAAAATCCCAAAAGGAGTACAATAACAAGAACTGTTATTGTACCTCCATCTGGAAAAATTAGCTTACTTAAATTATCATCGTTCATTATGAGTCTTATACTAATAATATTTTTTTCTTTTTTTAAGATTGATATTTATATCGTCAAATAATTTTCTGCATAAATTATCAATATTGCCTACTTTCAATACGGAATTAATCTGCAATAAAGTTTATACAAAACATATAAATAATTTCATGATTTTGTTAATTGGCATGTGTTTTGGCAACTGAATACAAAGAACTGAATGACGAACCCATAGCGGAAAATTATATTTTGATTTTACTTTTTAAAGTAATCTGATACAATAAAAAATACAAAACCTTGTCTATTTTATAATTTTCGAATTTCAAAGAAAAACTATAATGAGTTATAAGTCAATTAAATTTCTTCATCAAAAATACGTCAAAGTATATAAAATAACACATCAAAAATACATCAATAGGTCTTTAAACTAATGAATATCAATTAGTAATATGACGTTAAATATACTTCTAATAAATACATCAAAATTTAATTTTAATAAGGTAAGTTAATTGCTAAAAACTCAGGATAAAATCCGTCAAATTTGTTTTGCGGTTTAGGTCTAATTTCTTTCTTAGTCTGTAGCGGGTGTTTTCTACACCTCTTGTACTTAT
>JBFFLX010000281.1:0-3412 GCA_041554435.1 Bacteroidales bacterium | reverse complement strand
TTTACAATATGAAAACCATACATGGTTCTTATTGGTTCAGAAATTTCACCTGGTTTCAAATTTTTTGCAGCGTCCACAAATTCAGGCACAACTTTATTACAGGTAAATTTTGATAACTGACCCTTGTTTTTTGCAGAACCTTTATCTTCTGAATATTTTACAACAGCATCTTCAAAACTCATTCCCTCCTGAATTTTTGAATATATGTTATTGATTTTTTCTTCTTTTTGGGCAACTTCTTCGTCAGATGCATTTGGGCGAAGTGTAACATAAATATGAGCAACCTGTGCAACTCCAAGCGCATCTGTTTTACTATCAACTTTCAATAAGTGATATCCAAATCGGGTTCTGGTTGGCATTGAAACTTCTCCAACAGCCGTATTATATGCAGCACTTTCAAAAGGATAAACCATATTAAAAACAGTAAAATAACCTAAATCACCTTTGTTGCCTTTTCTATATCTTTGTTTATTGGGAATTTCCTCCTGGTCTTTTGCAGATGGGTCGTCGGAATACTCAACTGCAGCATCTCCAAAATCTTTACCTGCCAAAATTTCTTTACGGATATTCATTATTTTTTTATAAGCCTTCAAAGTGTCTTGGGGTGTAGCATTTTTATCAACCATAATAAGAATGTGGCTTGCCCTTAAATCTAATAATTTTCTGTTATAGGCTTCCTTTAAAAGTGCTTCGTTTACACTTTCATCGATGAAGTAAGGCTTTGCCAGTTGCTTTCTGTATCCTTCCAGCTCTTTAACAAATGAAGGAATAGTATCCATTTTCAGGTTCTTAGCCTCCATAACTTTCAACTTGAAGTTGATGAAAAGGTCGAGATACTCATCAATGGCACCTTTCTTATTCATTTCTTCAGTTGTATTGTTTTTGGTATATGTCTTCATGAAGTCGGCAACTGTAACATCTTCATTTCCAATGGTCATTAGAGTTTTGTTGTCGATTTCATTTTGTGCAAAAATGCTATTGTTTAATCCAAGCACTACAAAAAATGCAAGCATTATTTTAAATGACGAATTCAATTTATTCATTTTTATTGTATATGGTTATTATTAATAATTTTATCTGCTATAATTAGGTGCTTCACGAGTAATGGTAATGTCGTGAGGGTGGCTTTCCACAACTCCTGCGGCGGTAATTTTTGTAAATTTTGCCAGTTGCAATGTCTTAATGTCCGGAGAACCTGTATATCCCATCCCTGATCTTAAACCGCCAATGAGTTGAGTAATAACTTCATTTAAGGACCCTTTAAAAGGAACTCTTCCTACAATACCTTCGGGAACGAGTTTTTTAATATCGTCTTCAGTATCCTGAAAATATCTGTCTTTTGATCCTTCATGCATGGCTTCTACCGATCCCATACCACGATAAGTTTTGTATTTTCTTCCCTCGTAAATGATTGTTTCACCCGGTGATTCATCAACACCTGCGAAAAGTGATCCTGCCATAATAGTATCGCCTCCGCCTGCAATTGCTTTAACAACATCACCGGTATATCTAATACCACCATCGGCAATAACCGGAATTCCTGTTCCTTTAAGTGCATTGGATACAACCATAATAGCTGTTAACTGAGGGACTCCAACTCCTGCTACGATACGAGTTGTACATATGGAACCTGGTCCGATACCAACTTTAATTGCATCAGCACCTGCTTTTACTAAATCCATAGCTGCTTCGGGCGTGGCAATATTTCCCACAACCAAATCGATATTTGGGTAGGCTGCTTTCACTTTTTTAGTCATATCGAGAACTCCCTGATGATGACCGTGTGCTGTATCAATAATTACTGCATCAACTCCTGCCTCTACCAATGCTTCAACTCTTGTTAAAGTGTCGCTGGCAATTCCAACAGCAGCAGCAACTCTTAGTCTTCCACGTGGATCCTTACAACTGTTAGGATGTGCTTTTATTTTAATAATATCTTTATAAGTTATGAGGCCAACAAGTTTGTAATTATCATCAACAACCGGAAGTTTTTCGATTTTATACTGCTGTAATATGTCAGCTGCTTTTTCAAAGTCGGTAAATTCAGTTGTTGTAATAAGGTTTTTAGATGTCATTGCAACGCTCACCTTTTTTTTATAATTGCGTTCGAATCTTAAGTCACGATTTGTAACTATGCCCACAAGAGTGTTTTCGTGATCCACAACAGGAATTCCTCCAATGCTGTATTCAGCCATTATGTTTAAAGCATCCTGAACGGTATTTTCGGCATTTAAAGTAATGGGTTCCAGTATCATGCCGTTTTCAGCACGCTTTACCTTTTTAACTTCAATTGCCTGACGCTCAATGCTCATATTTTTGTGAATAACACCTATTCCGCCTTCCTGAGCCATGGCAATTGCCATTTTGCTCTCGGTAACCGTATCCATGGCCGCCGAAACAATCGGAATCTTTAATGTTATATTTCTTGAAAATTGTGTGCTTAAATCAGTTTCACGAGGTAAAACCTTCGAATGGGCAGGAACCAAAAGGACATCGTCGAATGTCAATCCTTCACCTAATATTTTATCGCTATGTAATGACATGCCTGAAAATTTTAAAATTGCGCAAAGGTATCAAAATTAATGGAAAACGAGATGAATTTGAAACCCCAAAAAGTGATTTAACAAAGATTAACGAGAGGGAAAACAGTGATGAGGGCGGGTTATGATTTATTCGTTATTCGTTAATCGTTATTCGTTAGTCGGTAGTGTAAGATATACGTTGTGGGAGTGGTTTGTGAAGTTAAAGGATGTAGATTGATTACTACTGAGCCTAATCAATAAGCATGAAACTGCCTTTGCGCTCTATGTTTTGGCCATAAACATTTTGGTAAGTCAGGCGATATATGTAAAGTCCACTGCTTTGTACTTGCCCTTGGTATTTTCCGTTCCAGCCTTTGTCGGCTTCATTGCTTTCAAAAATAAGTTGACCCCAACGATTATAAATCATAAAATTGTAATTGCTTCCGCTGAAGAAATTAAATATCGGTTTAAACTCGCTATTAGTGCTAATTGCAGATGATGGTTTGAATGCAGTAGGAAAAAAGATATTGCTTTCTAAAAACAGATCTATGCGGTTTGAATTACTCTTGGCTTTATAATCATACTGACCTCCTGAAAGTTGCTTCGCCTGAATCCAATAGGTGAATTTCCCATTGGTTGCCAAGGCGGCATCAATTATATCTTCATAAGAAAAGGTAAAAGCATCCACCGAGTCGAAAGGAACACTGCCATCATCCATTGAACTGATTCGGTAGATATAATACTTTTCGACATCAGTTTCCCAACCCTCAAATTCATTCCATTCCAGCAAGTTAGTTTGTTCATTAACTTTGCTTCCCGACAGGTGAATAGTTTTTAAAATATTTGATTCTATAACTTTTATTTTACAACTATCTTTAACAATTGTATAA
>JBFFLX010000280.1:0-3463 GCA_041554435.1 Bacteroidales bacterium | reverse complement strand
TTAAAAGCCTATGTACAACAACGCATATAAAACATAGCTTATTAAGCACAAGTTATTAAAGCTTGTGCTTTTTTAATACATTCCAGAAACAAGTAAAGATTTCTCTTATCAAACCGCTACATTTTATATACAAGACCGTTGTAGGCTATTTTGAAGAAACGATAATAGAAGTTAATACAAGAAAGATATGATAACATTAATAGTTGGTGCAAGTGGTGCTACAGGTATAAGATTGGTTGAGGAGTTGCTCAATCGTGAACAGTATGTTAAAGTGATTGTGCGTTCTCCAGAAAAACTACCTAATATAATAAAGAATCATGAACGTTTGACAGTAATCTCTGCAAGTGTTCTGGAATTATCCGATGAAGAGATGCAACAACATGTCGCCGGCTGTAATGCAGTAGCTTCGTGTCTTGGTCATAACCTGACTTTTAAAGGGCTTTTTGGCAAACCTCGTCGACTTGTAACAGAAGCGACCCAACGATTATGTACTGCTATCAAAGCAAATAAATCTGAGGTATCCACTAAATATGTTCTTATGAATTCGGTTGCCAACCGCAATCGCGATCTCAATGAACCAATTTCTTTTGCTCAAAGATGCATAATTGGATTGCTTCGACTACTGCTCCCCCCACACTCAGACAATGAAAAGGCTGCAGAGTACTTAAGAACCGTCATAGGTCAAAAAGATATCGCTATTGAATGGACTGCAGTTCGACCGTCATCATTAATTGATGAGGAAAGTGTTTCTGAAATCGAAGTATATCCCTCCCCCACGAGAAGTATCCTACAAGATGGTCACATAAGTAGAATCAATGTTGGTCATTTTATGGCTGACCTTATTACAAAAAATGATATTTGGAACCAGTGGAAGGGACAGATGCCTGTAATCTATAATAAAGGAACAGCATATAAATATAAAAAGTAAAAGTATTCAAATCAGTCATTAAAAACCAGAAGCCTGATCCAAACAGCCTACAATACGCAATATAAAAAATTGGACAGAAAGTGATATATATGAATGAATTAAAATTAAACAAAAATTATATCAAATTGAAAGATCGGTGTTTCAATATGCCCAACTTTTCATATTGCCACCGTTGTAAAGCATTAAAAACAAAAATTAAACTTTAAGTTAATATATAAGAAAAATGAAAAACCAAGAAAGCATATCTAATAAGAAGAAACTGCAAGTGTTTTCAATAATAATGATGGTTTCAGGTGTAATTATTTGGTTAATGTCTGATTCTGAAAAAGAAATAATTCATGACTTAATAAAAGGACTGGGTGTTTTTCTTTTTATTTTAGGCATTATTGGTATTTCCGATATTAGTAAAAGACTAAGAAAATAATTGGAATTTTAAACATTTAGTTTTTATCGTAAAGTAGATTATTAGCAAATAATAAAGTTGGAATAAAATATTCATCTCCTAAATTAGAGACGGAAATGGCGGATTTCGAGTTCCGAAATAAACCCAGTAGTTTGCAAAATTGGAGCGGAACAAATAAAATTCACTGCAAACAAGGTGATAAAATAATAACGCTTTACAACATTGTATATAAAAAATAGTGGAGTAAGTGCTAAAACAAATGTAAAAATATAAAATAAAGGGTCAGAAATAAACCGAAAAGTTAGTGTGTAAAAACCCGCAACTTTTCATATACGAAACCGTTGTAACACATTAGCAAAAACTAACACTATGACAAAAATCAGGAAATCATCTATCGAAATGGATAAGGAAGAATTTCGGAAAATTGGATATCAATTAATTGATGATATTTCTGATTTTATTAATTCAATAGATCAAAAACCAGTTACTCCAAATGAGAGTCCGAGTCAATTGCAAAATATATTAGGAAACTTATCCTTACCCGAAAATGGAAAGCCTGCAACTGAGTTAATTTCTAAAACGACTGATTTATTGTTTAACCATTCTTTACTTAACGGGCATCCTAAATTTTTAGGGTATATTACTTCCTCTGCTGCCCCAATTGGAGCATTAGCAGATTTACTAGCGGCTTCAGTCAATCCAAATGTTGGAGCGCATATTTTAAGCCCTATTGCTACTGAAATTGAAAAACAAACTATTAGATGGCTATCCGAATTTATTGGAGTGTCATCAGACTATGGTGGCATATTAGTCAGTGGTGGTAATATGGCAAATTTCACTGCATTCTTAGCCGCAAGAACAGCGAAAGCACCAAAGAGTGTTAAAGAAGATGGGATTCAAAATACATCAAAAAAATTAACTGTTTACTGTTCTAAAACAACACATACCTGGATTGAAAAAGCAGTAATTTTATTTGGTTTAGGCACGAAATCTATACGATGGATACAAACTGATGCTTCCAATAAGATGGATACTAAAGTTTTAAAAACTACAATAAAAAAAGATTTAGAAAATGATTGTATGCCAATAATGGTAGTTGGTGCAGCTGGTGATGTAAGTACAGGAGTTGTTGATAATTTGAGTGACATATCAGCTATTTGCAAAAAATATGACTTGTGGTTCCACATTGATGGTGCTTATGGTGTGCCTGCTGCGATTATTCCAAAACTTAAATATTTGTTTGAAGGAATTAAAGAAGCAGACTCTATTGCTCTAGACCCACATAAATGGTTATATAGTCCACTTGAAGCAGGATGTACATTGGTAAAAAACCCTCAGCATTTAATTGACACTTATAGTTCACATCCTGAATATTATAACTTTAGCAACAGTGAAGATGAAATAGCTCAAAATTTTTATGAGTATGGGCTTCAAAACTCACGTGGTTTTAGAGCTTTAAAGGTTTGGCTAACATTGCAACAAGTAGGTCGAAGTGGTTATGAAAAACTAATTAGTGAAGATATTGAACTCTCAGAAATGTTATTTGACCTTACTAAAAAACATCCTGAATTAGAAGCAGTTTCTCAAAATTTAAGTATTACTACTTTTAGGTATAACCCATTAGTTAACAATAAAAACAACGATTATCTTAATAAATTAAATGAAGATATATTGAATGAATTACAAATTGGCGGTGAAGTTTTTTTATCAAATGCCATTGTTAACGAACAATATTGTTTGAGAGCTTGTATTGTAAATTTTAGAACTTCCAAAAAGGACATTAAAGAAATTATCGAAATAGTAATAAAAGAGGGAAGGAAAGTTCATTTAAAACTATCCCAAACAAAAGAATAATAATCAAAACGTGTTACAACACCGCGTATAATTTATGCTTACTTTTAAACTAAATAACGAACCGACAAACATTCAACTAACGATTTGCTACAACCGAAAAATCTCCGATTTTCCAGTCGCACAAATCTTATAAAAACCCGTTGGCAGTAAGTTGAAAATTATATTAAAAGGAAAATATCGAACAGAAAAATTTAAATTTTATTAAATAAAAAAATGATTTAAATATGATAATCTCGAAATTTAATCAACAAACGGGAATTCTTGAAAATGAATTTACT
>JBFFLX010000279.1:0-3473 GCA_041554435.1 Bacteroidales bacterium | reverse complement strand
TGTAGACTTATTAAATTCTCGTGGAAGAATTTTAGCAGTAGATATTTACAGCGACATGGATTTTCCCTCTTTCGATAAATCGGCCATGGATGGTTATGCTATCAAACAGCATGATATTGAAAACGAGTTAGATATAATAGAATTCATCCCGGCAGGAAAAATGCCTGAAAAGAAAGTTAGTGATGGGGAATGTTCAAAGATAATGACCGGCGCCATGCTTCCTGAAGGTGCTGATATGGTTGTGAAAATAGAAGATACTGAACTTGTTAATGGAAAAGTGAAAGTTAATAATCTTAAGTCGAAAGGCAATGTTTTATACAAAGCCGAAGATTTGAAAACAGGAGATGTGGTTCTCCATAAATCACTTAAAATAACTTCAGTTCATACAGGCATAATGGCTTCTGTTGGTATGCTTAATCCTTTGGTATATAAAAAACCTCTTTTGTCAGTTTTATCCACAGGCAGTGAATTGGTTTCCCCTGAAAAAAAACCGCTTCCACCACAAATAAGAAATAGTAATGCCACGCAAATACAAAGTCTGGCCTTTGAAAGTGGGGCAGAGGTTAGTTTTGTGAGTCAGATTGAGGATGTTGAAGAGAAGATTTTATCAAATGTAAAAACGGCTCTGGAAAGATCAGATATCGTGGTTTTAACAGGCGGGGCTTCTTTTGGAGATCTTGATTTCAGCCAAAAAGTTTTCGAAAATCTCAATGCAAACATTCAATTTACAAAATTGGCAATTCAGCCCGGCAAACCATGTTTATTTGCTACCGTTGGCGATAAATTTCTGTTCGGACTATCCGGAAATCCGGTGTCATCCTTTGTGCAATTTCAAATCTTGGTAAAACCATTAATTAAAAAATTAAGTGGCAATATTGAAGAAGACTTAATATTAAAACTCCCCATCTCGAAGGAGATGAAAAGAAAAAGAGCCGAGAGAAATTTGTTTTTCCCGGTATTTATAAATAGTGAAATGGCGGTTCAGCCTGTTGAATATCACGGATCAGCACATTTGAATGCCTATCAAACTGCCAATGCTATGGCAAGTTTCCCAATAGGGAAAGATGTTTTACAAAAAGGAGAATTAGTAGATGTTAGACCAATTTAACAGAAAGATAAACTATCTGCGTATTTCTGTCACCGACAGATGTAATTTAAGATGCCGCTACTGCATGCCTGAAGAAGGTATAAAGTGGATTGATCACAGCCGGATATTAAGTTTTGAAGAGATAATAGAAGTTGTGGAAGAGGCTGTTTATCTGGGAGTTGACAAAATTCGCCTTACGGGAGGAGAGCCACTTGTGAGAAAAGGCATAGTAGATTTGGTAAAGATGATTGCCAATGTGCCGGGTATTAAAGATTTGGGTATGACAACCAATGGGCAGTTGCTGGAAAAATTTGCTGTTGATCTGGCAAAAGCCGGATTGAACAGAGTTAATGTGAGCCTTGATACAACCGACCCTGAAAATTACAGATATTTAAGTAGAGGAGGAGAAATAAGCAATGTATTCAAAGGCTTAGAGGCTGCTAGAAAAGCAGGATTGGATCCCATAAAAATTAATACTGTTATAAATTCAGAATCTGGAGAAAATACTAAACAACAACTGAGAGATTTCTGTGAGGAAAATAATTATAAACTCAGGTTCATCAGACAAATGTCGCTTGAAGATGGTAGTTTTTATCCCGTTGAAGGAGGCGAGGGAGGAATATGTAAAATTTGTAATCGCATCCGCCTTACTGCCAGTGGCGATGTAAAACCCTGCCTTTTCAGCGATGATGGTTATAATGTTAGAGAAATGGGAGCACGTAATGCTATTTTGAAAGCAGTAGGAGCGAAGCCCATTAATGGAGAAAAGAATAATGTAAATCAGTTTTATAATATTGGAGGTTAAGATGAAAAAATTAAGTCATATTAATGAGAAAGGCAAAGCCGAAATGGTAGATGTAGGAGGAAAACCTGATCAAATAAGGCAGGCTATTGCAGAAGGGTTTATTAAACTTTCGGATGTTACTATAAAACTAATTCAGGAAAATAAGATAAAAAAAGGTGACGTTCTTACAGTGGCTGAAATCGCAGGTATTCAGGCAGCAAAACAATGCCCGGCTTTAATTCCATTATGTCATACTCTCATGTTGACGAAAATAAAAGTTGATACAAAAATTATGGAGGGTGGTGTAAAAGTAAGTTCTTTGGTGAGATGTCAGGGGAAAACAGGTGTGGAAATGGAAGCCTTAACAGCAGTTTCTGTGGGACTTTTAACGATTTATGATATGTGTAAAGCAGTGGATAAAAATATGGAATTGGGAGAAATAAAACTATTGGAAAAAACTAAAACCGACCTGGCATAATGGAAACGAAAATAAAAGTATTATCAGTAAATATTTCTGAAAAGAAAGGTACAATAAAAAAACCCGTAAACAGCATTAATCTTACTAATGTTGGAGTTGAAGGTGATGCTCATTCCGGGCCATGGAACAGAATGTTAAGCTTGCTGGCAGCCGAAAGTATAGAAAAATTTGCCAAAGAGGCGAACCGTAAAATCCAATATGGTGAGTTTGCAGAAAACATTTCCACTCTGGGATTAAAATTGCACGAATCAAAACCCTTCGATAAATTTTATAATGATAATGTTGAGTTGGAAGTAACTCAAATTGGAAAGAAATGCCATGGCACCAATTGTCAGATTTTTCAGGAAGTTGGAAACTGTGTTATGCCCAAAGAGGGAATTTTTGCAAGAGTTTTAAAACAGGGAGAAGTAAAGGCAGGCGATGAGTTAATCTACAAACCTAGAGTTATTAAAACAAAAGTTATCACCCTGAGCGACAGGGCCTTTAAAGGAATTTATAAGGATAAGAGCGGAAAAATTATCGAACAAAGAGTTAAAGATTTTTGGGATAATAACGGTAGATTATCTGAGATAGATTATACTTTAATACCTGATAATGAGGAGAAATTAAAAGAAGTAATTAATGATGCAGTAAACTCAAATTTCGATTTTATTTTTACAACCGGAGGTACCGGAATTGGCCCGAAAGATATTACTCCTGATGTTGTTAAACCCATGTTTGACAAAGAAATACCGGGTATAATGGATTTGATACGAATGAAATACGGCGCCGAAAAACCTGCCGCCCTAATTAGTCGCTCGGTTGCAGGTTTAATAAATCAATCATTAGTTTATTGCCTTCCGGGAAGCACCAAAGCGGTTAACGAATATATGGATGAGATATTGAAAACCCTGGAACATTCTCTGTATATGATTCATGAGTTGGATTTGCATTAGAATAATAAATATCCGATATCGCAATAGATATAGCGGAATTAGACATCCAAATTATTTAGGAGAATAAATTCATTTCAGGCTCCGTTAGGAGCCGTATATGGGTAGAATAATGCAAATTTTCAAATATCCCGTCCCATCCGGGACGGAACACATAAACTAATGTTTTCTACCCACATTCAATCCCTAGCG
>JBFFLX010000278.1:0-3474 GCA_041554435.1 Bacteroidales bacterium | reverse complement strand
GAAAATATAAATAGTAAAATTGAATTAGAACAAAATAGCATATTTAGAACTTTAACAATTATAACTGTTTGTATCTCTTTACCAACACTTATTGCTGGAATATATGGAATGAATTTTAAAAATATTCCAGAATTAGAATGGCGATTTGGATATCCAACAGCAATTGGGTTAATGATAATAAGTTTTATTATTGCAGTGGCTTATTTTAAAAGAAAAAAATGGATTAAATAAATCTACAGAAGAATACTGTTGCCAACACCTCATAAAATTTATGCTTACATTTAAACTAAATACAAACCGACAAACATTCAACTAACGATTTGCTACGTCCGAAAAATCTCCGATTTCTCAGTCGCACAAATCTTATAAAATACCGTTAGCATCAATAAGTTACAAATCATGGCAGAAGTAACAGCAGAAAAAAATGAGCAAATCGCGAAAATGAATTTCGGATCCATTTATCCGCATTACCTGAATAGAATAGAAAAGCACGGTAGAACCAAAGAAGAACTTGACAGGGTTATTTTGTGGTTAACAGGTTATAATCATGATAAATTGGAATCCTTTATTGACGGTAATGGAACTTTCGGAGATTTTTTTGAAGGAGCCAAAATCCATGAAAATGCACATATGATTAAAGGCGTAGTATGCGGCTATCGTATTGAAGAAATATCTGAAGAATTTGCCTTGTACCGTGATTGCAGAAGAATGGAAAAGTTGATTGATGAATTAGCCAAAGGTCGTAAAATGGAAAAGATTTTAAGGCAATAATCAAAATCGGAATTATGGGAAAAACAAAGACAACTTACACAGGAAAAAACGTAACAGATTTCATAAACTCATACGTTGATAACGAACAGAAAAAAGCCGACAGCTTTCGTTTGATCGAATTGATGCAGGAATGGTCTAGTGCTGAACCTAAAATGTGGGGACCGACAATTATCGGATTCGACAACTACCATTACAAATATGCTAGCGGACACGAAGGCGATGCGCCTGTTCTTGGATTTTCACCGAGAAAAGCAGCGTTCTCGCTCTACGTTTATTCTGATACAGAAAGAAGTAAATTAATATTAGCTGAACTCGGTAAATTCAAAATGGGAAAGGCTTGTGTTTATGTGAAAAAACTTGCTGACATCAATATTTCGGCTTTAAAAGAACTCTGCATAGAATCAATTAAATACATTAACGAGCATCACGAATGTTCTTGCAGAATAAAACAAACCAATTAACGAAAGAAAGAAAAACTGATGCTAACAATGGCTATAAGTAATTGCTCATCCTCGCCTACTTTGGAAATTCCGCAGGTATTTCCAACTTGGAGTGTACTTTCAAAGTTTATTGCTAAACCATGCAACTACTCATAGCCGAGACCGTTGTGTGTAATTACAAATTTTAATTGAAAATAGGTGTAATAAAATTCAATATTTTAAAATCGAAACCTGAATCTGACAAATATCATATATTTTGCAAATTGCTATTCTTAAGTTTAATCAAAATTAAAAAAAATATTATATGAAAAATTTATTATTTATATTAACAATTATTGCGTTTTTTTCGTGTGACAAATCGAATGAAGCGAATGAACAAGTGGGAGAATATCAATATAATTTAGATGTTGCCTTAGAATTCTCAGTTTTTAATTCTCAAAATGAAGATTTATTGAATCCAGAAAATCCAAATTACATAAATCAAGAAAACATTGAATTATTATATGTAATTGATGGAAAAACACAACAAGTATATAGCTCAAATTTGGATTACCCGAAAAATTTTATAGTTTACAAACATGCAAATGAATATAGAATTAGAATCTTTCCAAACTATTCTGAAACAGAAGAAAAGCCAATAACCTATATACAATGGAGCAATAGTGATACTGATAAAATTGAAGTTGTTTATGAAAGAACCCTAAATGCTGTTTTACAAAGAAAAATTTGGCTAAATGGGAATCAAATTTGGGATTGGACTGAAAATACTGACCCTTACTTTATTATTGTAAAGTAAACTACTGGCAACACCTCATAAAATTTATGCTCAAATCGGATTTGGTACAAACCGACAAACATTCAATAAACATTTTGCTACTGCGGAAAAATCTCCGATTTCTCAGTCGCACAAATCTTATAAAAATCCGTTGCCATCCATTTACGAAAAACTTAATCAATAATAAAATGAAAAATAAATTACCCTTTTTAATTTTAATTACTCTTGCTGTATTTTCTTGCAAGAACAGAAAAGAAAACAAGGACATTGATTCTACTGTAAATGAAGAGAAACATGAAATAGTCCATCAAAAAGAGAATAAGCATTGGACGTATGAAGGCGAGACAGGACCAGAGCATTGGGTCGAAATTGAAAAAGAAACTGACTGCGACGGAAAACGACAATCGCCTATCAACATTATCGATGTAAATGTGATAGATGATGCTTCGTTAATACCAATAGATACTCACTATTCAGCCAATGTTAAAATTCATGAAGTAACCAATAATGGTCACACAATTCAGTATAATTTTGAAAAGGGTGATTTTATTATCTTGAATGATGATAACTACGAATTAAAACAAATTCATTTTCATGAACCGTCAGAACATACAATAAATGGAATTCGCTATCCATTGGAGATGCATTTAGTACATATTAGTAAGGATAATAAAATTGCAGTTTTGGCAATTATGGCAAAAGAAGGGGAGAGTAGCGAACCCTTTACTTTTTTAGAAAAATATTTACCTATTATCAACGGAGAGACAAAACTGATTGATACTGATTTTGATCTTAATAAAAATTTACCTAAAGATAAGGGATATTACACTTATAGTGGTTCATTGACAACACCTCCTTGCACCCAGAATGTAACTTGGTTTGTTTATAAGACACCTATTACCATTTCAGTAGACCAAGTAAAACAATTACAAAAATTAATGCCTCTAAACAATTATAGAGATGAACAACCCATTAATGGAAGAATTGTAAAACAATATATTAGTCGTTAAAACTAAAGTTAAGAAACGTATGGCAACAAAGTGTATAAAACATAGCTAGTAAGCACTAAACAGAAAGTTTTGTGCTTATTTGCAAAGATCTCCAAATTTTTAAATTTGGCTTTTAAATTAGAAAAGATAAAAACAAAATATAAAAATTCGGCTCTGTGTTAATCCGAAAAGTTGGCGCCTTTTTACACGCTACGTTTCATACACAAATCGTTGCCCACAATACGAAAATGAAAATCAGAACTAAAATATTAATACTTTTTTTGACTTTAAATTTCCTTTCCTGCAAAGGAATTGCACAAGAAACGGAAACAGAAACTAAAAAGCCAACACCTGAATTTGATTTTTCGGGAATGGAAAAAAGCTCTTTTCCAAAACCAATCGGAATTATTAATGATTACGGACAAATCTTCACTGAATCACAACGGACTGAATTATCAAAAATCCTTTATGACTACGATATTGAAACGACAAGACAAAT
>JBFFLX010000277.1:0-3474 GCA_041554435.1 Bacteroidales bacterium | reverse complement strand
TGCATTATTAGCAGTTAGTTGGCAAACATTTAAAGTTGCACGAAGAAACCCTGTGGAATCGTTGAGGTATGAGTGATTATTCATAAAGAATAGTAAATATTTTATTAACTTTTTACGTAAGTAGTTTTCAATTTCATTTTATTTGTGATTGGATATTAACTGCAAACCAAATATGTATTCATGTTTTTTATGGTGATATGTTTATTATATTTGTGGCAATCAATAATTTAAACTCTGGTCTCATGCATAATATTTCAAACAAAATTGTAATTGCAGCAGTAATTTTAATCAGTTTATGCTACAACATTTATGCTCAGCCTAATATTTACATACTTGCAACTGGAGGAACTATTGCGGGTAAACAAGGTAATCCTGATAAACCAGGTTACAAAGCGGGATCATTTAGCGTTGAGGATTTAATAACTGCAGTACCTCAATTAAAAGATGTTGCTAATTTAACCGGTGAACAAATTTCTGATATTGGTAGTCAGGATATGAATGATACCATTTGGCTAAAACTCGGCAAGAGAGTCAATGAATTGCTTGCACGGCCTGATGTTGACGGTATTGTAATTACGCATGGTACAGATACATATGAAGAAACAGCATATTTTCTTAATTTAATTGTAGACAATGACAAACCTGTTGTAATGGTAGCATCAATGCGTCCTGCATCATCAATTAGTGCCGATGGTCCAATGAATTTATTTATGGGAGTAATGGTTGCAAAAAATAAAGAAGCTGCCGGAAAAGGTGTTCTATGTGTAATGAATGATGAAATTCACTATGCTGCCGAAATCACCAAAACTATGACGGTAAATCCTGCCACAATGAAATCACCAAATAGAGGCTTAGCAGGTAAAGTGGACGATGAAATAGTGAGATTCTTTTCGCCTACAATCAAACGTCATACAACAAATAGTGAATTCAGAATAGGTGATAGTGTTAAATCATTACCACATGTAGATATTATTTATGCACATTCAAACATGACAAGATCATTAATTGATGCTTCGGTAAAAAGTGGAGCAAAGGGTATAGTTATTGCTGGGGTTGGTGATGGAAATATGTCGAATGAGGCAATAAATGCCCTTGCGGAATATGCATCTAATGGAATTATAGTTGTTCGAAGTTCTCGGGTAGGGTCGGGAGCTGTAAAAAGAAATATTGAAGTAAATGATAATAAACTTGGATTTGTTGCAGCAATGGAGTTGAACCCGCAAAAAGCAAGGATACTGCTACAACTTGCGCTAAGACAAACCAATGATATAAATGATATTCAAAGGATGTTCAACCAATATTAATCCTTTGTAATATCAACTTTATTGGAAATTGGTAATTTTGAGACATAATTTTGAAAATTACAATTCTAGAGATAATTATTAGAGGATTATGGAATAATCAAATCTCATAAATAATACTGCCAGCGTTTCTAACATCAAAAAAATCAATAGCCAACTCCTTGCATTGCTCAATCAATTTCTTCCTCTTCCAATAAGGCACTCCTGAAGAAATAATTATTTCATCAAACGAAATACATGATCTCAAGGCGTTTAAATCTACTTTGTGTTTTCCGGTAATTATCAGAGTGTTTATTTTTATTTTTTGTTGGTTATGGTTGTGTTTAAAAACCTCTTGATCTGATAAAATCATATATCTGCTCTGCTTAAATTGTATGAAATTACCTTCTATCATTAAATTCGGATTTTCGTAATTTTCGGGCTTATCTAAACTAAAAAAATATTCGTTTTCAATTCCCTGGTTAATATTAGAAGGTTTTAGAACATACTCATAAATTTTCTGATTAACGTCCTTAACTTCCGATGATAAAACATATGAATTTACCCCATCAATAAATTGAATCAAATCCTGATTATTGACATTGTAAATGATAAATTTTGAGTTTTTGTAGTTGTCGTATTTAACTAAAGTATTTACACCTATTAACAATGTCAAAGCAGAAGCAAAATATATCAGCAGCCTGATTCTTTTAAACATCAGTATATGGAACAGTATTATGATTATTAGATAAATAAAGATAGTATTTACCCATGGCATATAAATATTTTCAGTTCCAAAAAATGGTAACAATTCAACCATCGACACCAAATAATTTACTATCATCACCATAAATGAAGTACTTACTCCCAGGAAAGCAGAAATGTAGGGAACCCAGCTAAAAAGGAAAAATAAAAATCCGGAGATTATAATTATAAATGATGCAGGAATTACGAATAAATTAGTGATCCAGAAATAGTTAGGGAAATAATTAAAGTAGTGTGTCCCTATTGGAAAAGTAGCCAGTTGTGCAGCTATGGAAACGCATATTATCGACCACAAATAGTCAAAAATCTTATTTTTAAAATAGAGTTTCCCGTAAAGTGAAGGATATACAGATATTATACCCAAAACGGCAGCATAAGATAGTTGAAACCCCACATGAAACAGTAAATTTGGATTTATTGCCAGCATTACAAATGCAGAGGCGGCAAGAGTATTATAGGAGTCTTTTGGCCTTTTTAAACCTTGTCCGATTACAAAAAACGAAAACATTATACTTGCTCTTTCCACCGAAGGTGACATTCCTGTAAGAAGTGCATACGCCCATATACTTAACAGTAAAAGTATTATCCTGAAGAATCTTCCGCTTTTTGTTTTCAACATGAATTTCAATAAAACAGTCATTAACATAAATATTACACCAACGTGTAATCCCGATACACAAAGAATATGCATTGCTCCGGCATGAACATAACTGCTTTGGGTTTCGTCATCCATTAAAGTGTCGTAGCCCACCAGTATTGCAGCAGCAACAGCATAGGTATTTGGAAAAATCATATGGGTTTTTAACCGGCTCAACAATTCCCGTCTTAATGATCTTGCATAGTCAATTACTAAGTTGGAAGGCTGATGTGTTAAGTATTTCCAGTCTTTATTTTTCAGGTAAACAGATTTTGCAATTCCCTGATGTATCAAATATGATTTATAATCGAACTCTCCGGGATTGCCCTTGTTTTTTACTAATTGAGGTTTGGAATTCAGAATGATTTTATCGCCATAAACTAACTCCATACTTCTATCATCAGGCTTAAAATATGCTAATACTTTTTCATTTTTTGTCTTGTTTAAGGAGTCATTGCTGCTAATAATCATTTCAAACCGAATTGACTTTTCGGTATAAACTATGTCGCTTACTATTTCTCCAATATAAGTTTTATTTATTTGATTATCAGTTTCCCTGAGAAGTGCTTTGTTGCTAAAATAAATATTGAAAAAGCCTGCATATAAACTTAATGCATAAAAAACAATTCCGGTAAACCATCTCTTTCTGTAAGAAGAGAAAAATTTGGTAAATAGTATTGCTATGGCAAGGAATAATACAAAAACAGCAATGGCCAGAACGAATCCGATTTCGATATGTGATAATTTATTCCCGGCAATTATGCCAAGCATATAAAAAATTACCAATCGAAC
>JBFFLX010000276.1:0-3491 GCA_041554435.1 Bacteroidales bacterium | reverse complement strand
TTTGCTATTCCCTGTTTTCGGTATTCCAGATGTGTTACTATGTATACTATAATGTTTTCAGGTATATAATCGTCCATTCCTGTTTTGTTAACAACAAGAGCGCCAACTATTTCTTTATTCATAGAAATAGTAAACACGTAACCACCTAAACCTGCTCTCTCTTTGGCAGCATAATCAAGACTTTTACGAATTGCTTTTTTTGTGTCGTGTTTATTGTTAGAATGCTCATGGATAAACTTTGTTATCCTGCTTTTTTCCAGAGTAGTAAGTTTATTAATGGCATTATATGTTTTTATCAGCATAAATAAAGTTTTCATCATTAATAAGTAAAAAGAATGAATAATACAATATTTATTAAACTTTTTTAAGTAATTATTTTAATCTTTCAACAACAGAAGTGTTAATTGTTGCATTGGCAATGCTAAGTTTATATAAGCTGAACTTATCCCTGTCAAGGTAATTTTCAATGAAATCCAGCCCGGGGGCATAGTGAAATTTACCGCCTTTTTGTAAAGAATTCAATATTCTCATATATGTTCTGGCGTATTTTTCAGCATTGCCATCTTTCCTTAAATTATTATGAATAAAATGATTTGAAAACCCAAGGTTACTTACGATGGTTCCCCATTTATCAGTACCATAATCGAAAGTAAGCCAATCGGTATTTGATAAGAAAGGTTCATCAAAATCAAATCTGTCGATTCCAAACACATTGAAGTTATACGATTTCAAGTATTTAATAAGGTTTGCGTTTTTGCCACAGCCTATGTCGAGTATGGGTGATTTTAATTTATTTACATCCAAATTAAGTATTTGCAACTGAAGTTGATAACTGTATTCAGAACATACAACCGACTCCAGGTTTTTCGTTTTATCTTTATATATTTCTTTGGCAAATGAATTATTTTTAAACAGCCATTTTTCCAGATTATTATAATGATTTTCAGCAGTATCTTCCGGAGTTAATTCTTTGCCTTTAGCGTTATTTATCAAATCCACGTAAATACTTTTCAATTCCGCCTTAGCATCATCATCAAAATAGTAATACTGATTAATTCTGTAAAACTCTTCCAGGGCTCTGTTAGCAGCATATTCTATCAAAGTTTCTTCTTCCTGTTTACTTAGATTATCAATTTCTTTAAATGAAAGAACGGTATTTTTTATAAACTCAAGTGATCTTTCTTTTTTCTGAAGAAATATATTTTTTCCCCTATTAAAATCAATTTGTTTATCTATACTTTGAAAAAGTTCTTTCATGCTGTAATAATCTGTAAATATGAATTATAATTTTTTCGTTAGCCAAATATCGCATCCATTATGCCCGGAATTACCTAAGGGTCCTTTTATTATATTAAATCCCAGTTTCTCGTAAATGCCAAGTGCTTTTGAAAAGTGATCAACGGTTTCAATATACATTAAATTATAACCAAAATCCTTAGCCGACCTAATACATTCCTCAATAAGTTTTCTGCCAATACCTTTTCCTCTGATCTTTGAGGAAACATAATATTTTACAAGTTCCACCTGATTTTCTTCCAGACCATCTGTTGGATAAATTCCACAACAACCGAGGGCTTTGTTTTCAGTTTCGGCCACCCAAAGAACAGACTTTTCCTTTTTAAATAATTCATACAAATTATCAGTAGTGGGATCAGAATAAACTGTACCAATTTTAGGAGCACCAAATTCAATAAAAACATCTCTTATCATTTTTGCCAAATCAGCATTGTCAGAAGGTTTTATCTTTCTGATTATCACAGTATTTGAATTATACTTCATTTTTTAATGATTTTGTTTTCTTTAATGCCAATGTAAATAATAAAGCCAGAACAGAACTCACGGCAACGCTAAGGTAAATTTTATGGAAACTTTCTGATGAAGGCGTATCTTCCATGTTTGCTGTAGCAAGAAAACTCCCTGCTAAAGCACTTCCAACCATAATGCCAAAACTACTTACAAGACTTACCAAGCCCTGTGCCGACGATTTTTCCTTTTCATTGGTTTCGTGCAAAACAATATATCTTATTGGAGCCCCCGACATTGCACTAAGTCCCAATCCGAGTATTACCTGATATAAAATAAACTCTAAGGTAGTATCCGCAAACATCATAAATATGGCACCTATAGATGTTACTATTGCGCCAAAAATCAATACTATTTTAGGTCCAATTTTATCTACAAGCATTCCGGCCGGCTGTGTAAACAAAAACATGGTTATTGCAGTAGTAATAATAAGAGTGCCTGCCGGTCCTGCTTTTATTCCCAGAACAACCATAGCATAAAATGGCAGAAAGGCCAGGCCAGCCTCGGTCATACCTCTTGCAAACGACAGCATTAATGCAATATTTAATTCTTTTCTTTTGAAAATATGTGTTGCAATAATTGGTGCTTTAGGTGTTTTCTCATATCGAAAGAAAACAATAAAAGCCATAATACTAATCATGAAATAGTATTTTATTTGGGAATCCAATATTCCGGAAATCAAATTGTTACCATCCAGATTATTTAATCCATAAGTTAAAGTTAATAATGCTATTCCCAGTATTATCATACCTATCCAATCGAAGGGATGATTATGTACTGCTTTTGATTTTGGGAGAAATTTCCAGATAAAGAAAATTACAATAAAGGAGAGAAAAAAACTAATGTAAAAAATTGATGTCCAACCAAACCACTGGGTTAGCCATCCACCAACTAAGGGACCTATAACAGCGGCCACACCCCAAACCATTCCAATAAAACCCAGCGCCATTCCCCGCCTTGATTTAGGGAATATTTCACCAATAACAGTACTAGCTATTGGAAATAAACCGCCGGCTCCAAGTGCTTGTATGCCTCTGGCAATCAAAAGATGAGTAATATCCTGAGAAAATACAGCAAACAGCGAGCCCAAAGCAAATAAAGCAACATTGAAAAGTATGGTGTTTTTTCTTCCGTATTTGTCAGATAATGAGCTCATTAATGGCACAGAAAGCACATATACCAATGTATAAAGCGTAATTATCCAACTTAATGAGGAAGGATCAATGTGGAGATCTTTGGCAATATTTGAAAATGCCGGAGATACTATAGAAATGTCGAGTGCGCCAAGAAATACACCCAGCATTAGTGACAACAAAATTAGCCATTGCTCTTTGCTTATTTGTGCTTTTTCTGATTTGTTCTTTGCCACTTTTAATTTATTAATAGAATTTACTAAGATATTTTAAAATTCTGAATAATGCGAGGCAAAGTAAATCATTATGCAATTATGAGATTAAAAATATTAATTAAAAATTTTATAAAAAATGTTAGCAGAACCAAAAAAAATATTGGAGTGACCAGTAATTAATATGGTCACTCCAATAAAAAAAGGAATCATTGCAATTATATATATTTATCGACGCTTCATATTTAGCTGAAAACCTTATTTTTTTGCCATGCTGTTTAATCTGTATTTAAACGTTATCATTGCATATCTTTGAAGAGTATTTGAAATTGTTTGCTGTAGG
>JBFFLX010000275.1:0-3510 GCA_041554435.1 Bacteroidales bacterium | reverse complement strand
GTTTCATTTGTGGGAAGAATGAAACGTTTTGAAGTGGCTTATTAGCATAGAAATTTCAATAATATAAAGGAGATTCTGGGAATTTAAAGGGTTCAAATAGTTTCCAAGGTGAACCTTAAAAATAAAATTTGCAGTCAGATTCATTTAAACTTATTTTGTTTGCCTGTCAGATAAAACCGATTTTTTACAAATAATTATTTGCTATTATCCCACTTCGTTCCACGCCAATCAGTTATAATTCCTTTGGTTTTGCATATTGGACAAACCCAGAACACCTCATTTTCATCTTCTATTAATGTTGGCACAATCAGCCCCACACAGCCCTTTTCAATGCACCTGATGACGGGTTCAGCATCGTAGTCGCCTGTACTTGCATCATCGATAAGCAAGGCGAGAAAGCTTGCCAGTTCTCTTGCTTCTTTTGGCATATCCGATGGGATATTACCGTTTTCATCGAGAAAGTGTTGGAAATTTGTGATGCGCATCTTATAAAAGTTAGTGTTGCGAATTTAAAATATATACAATTTCTATCAGACCTCAAGTTATTGCCTTTCAGGCCATTGTTTCGTAACTTGTATGTTAAGCCAAAATTAACTGCTATGAAAAAATCAATACTCTTGATATCGATTATTCTAATCGTATTCAAATACTCATACGGTGTCCTGACCGAAAATAATACAAAACTTCAAGTTGGTGTTAAAATTGAAAAAGAATTACAACCTGGTGAAGAATGCACCTTCTTTATTGAACCTCCTGTGGAGCAGTTTATCTTCGCAGAAATTTATCAAAAGGATGTTGATGTCTCCGCTACGGTTTATGGACCAGAGGATGAATGGCTCGGTAAATTTGATGAAATGGGTGCTGGATTCTCTGAATTATTTCATTTTGAGTCTTCAAAAGTTGGAACATATAAAGTTGTTGTTTCACCCTTCATGGCAGGGAAAGGTATGTTTACGATTGAACTTAAAAAAGTAGTTCCTTTAGCAAAGACAAAAGAGGAAAGGGCTGCGCAAATTATCGAATCATATTGTGATAAAGATAGTCCTGGCGGGGCAGTTGCGGTGCTTTATAATGGTAATATTGTTTATAAAGAAGCTTATGGCCTCTCTTGTGTAACTTATAACGAACCGTTTACCGTGGAAACCTCTTCAAATATTGGTTCTATTGCCAAACAGTTTACAGGGTTTGCCATCTTAATGTTAGAAAGTCAGGGCAAACTAAACTTGGAAGATGATATACGCAAATACATTCCTGAATTAAGCCATCTACAAGAACCTATAACCATACAAAATTTACTAAATCATACAACTGGTTTTAGAGGTTTCTTTCATGCGTACCTAATGACTGGAATAACTGACTGGACAAGAGAACAGGTAATTGAAATTATTCTCAGACAACAAAAGTTACAATTCACACCTGGAACAGAATTCAGGTATACCAACACAAACTACATTTTATTAGCAGAAATAGTTGAAAGAGTCACAGGTGAGAAATTTCCCGATTGGATGCAAAACAATGTTTTTGAACCTTTGAACATGACCAATACCACCATTAGACTTAACGGTTCTCAAGTTGTAAAGAATAGTGCGGAAGGTTATAGCTACGATATGAAATTAAACAGGATAGTTAAAGGAAAACATTTGGATGCGTGGTATGGGGCAAGTAGTATTTATTCCACAGTTGGCGATATGTGCAAATGGCTTAATAATTTTAGCAATAATCAAATCGGGAATACAGATATTATATCACGATACACCAAACGAGGAATACTTACAAATGGAGATACTATAAAATATGCCAACGGTCTTTTCATTGATTCCATTCGGGGACTAAAAAGATATACACATACTGGCAGCGATGGTGGACATCGCTCATCAATGGTTTACTATCCCGATATAAAAGCTGGTATTGTATGTGTTGAAAATGGTCGCCCACATAGATTATTAATAAATGCTTTGAGTGATATCTACTTTGACAGTCACCTTCAACCAATTATTCCACCTAAACCACTTGTCCCAACTGAATCAGAAGATTCTAATAATGTTAAGTACCCGTTATCGGCATTAGTTGGTAAATATGGGAATAGTGAACTTGACAGAACAATTGTAATAGAGAAGAAAGGGAACCATTTATGGATGAGTTACGGCAAGGATACATCGGAGCCAACCCTGGAGCTTCACGCCATAAATGATTCAACTTTTACAGATAAAAACGATGATGTTAAAATTACTTTTCATCAGATTAAGAAAAGTGGCTATTCGGCAACAATCTGGTTTCGGTATTGGAGAGAATTTAAACTAAATAAGCTGAAACCATATGCCCCATCGAAAGAAGAACTTGACGAATATATTGGACTATATTACAGCCCAGAATTTGAAATTACATTAAGAATGGTATTGGGAGAAGAAAACCTCACATTAAAGCACTACCATCTTGAAGACATTATACTTAAAACCAAACAAAAGGATATTTTCAATGCAGGTTGGCCACTATCTGTTGTTAATTTCAACCGTGCTGAAGATGGAATGCTAATTAGTTTTGAATCTGAAAATGTGGTGTATGAGAAGGTAAAATAATACGGCATTAATGCCCAAACTTAAAGTCTGATTTAGATGTCAAACACCGACCAGTCATTGTGATATAATGTGAAATCTCGTGATTCATTCACCCATAAACCCATAAAGAAAGCTTCAGAACCCGCATTATAACAATCATGCAAGCCCCTATCCGTTACAATTAGTTTTATATTTATTTTTTCATCACCGTCATAATGATATGGTTTTAGCCTACTAATTAATTCATCCTTGCTTAATATACAGCAATCTGCTTGTTTGTCTCGAACATTGGCGAAACTGAAAATATAGACATCTGCACCCGTTAAACTAAAATTATATTTACCGATACCGTGTATAGCGAAATCAACAGGTGGATTATCTTCAGGTAGAATCATTAGGGATGGTATAACCTGAACCGTTTTACCGTTACATAGCAAGTGACTTTCAACTGATGTGGTAAATTTCAGGTTTGTGGGATATTGCAACCTGGGCTCTCGATATCGCTTATATTTTTCGTTTTTTTTGTGCATTTTTTGTCGTAGTAAAGAAGTATAAAGATTTTAACTTTACAAAAACCTAAAGGCTGGTTAAGTCAATGATATCAAGTTAGTTATTTTAAATAGTTTTATATTTAATCTACCCTGTGGAAGATGAAGGATATTGACCCCTGTTTGAAATAAACCCAAATTATTTTTTGTCGTAGAAAACCAATACCCAAATCTTCAAAGTTGTGTATTAATACACTAACTCATGCTCTTTTTTCCATATATCGAGTATGTTATGAATCACTTTAACAATGTCTGGTTTGGAATTAATCTTTTCAATAATTTTTGCTTTCTCAATATCAGACAACTCCATAAAGTGAATATTAGGTCTTCTATGTGAATTAAAATCTTGTTTTATTTCTATATTTTCTATTCTTCTTTTTATTAATTCTATGACATACTCCGCAATG
>JBFFLX010000274.1:0-3589 GCA_041554435.1 Bacteroidales bacterium | reverse complement strand
TTTCGTGGGCCTTTTTTGTAAGAAACCAACCACTTAAATATTGCAGGAAGCAAAATAAAGTTGACTATCACAACACTAAAAATTCCAATTATCGACATAAGGGCTATGGATTTAAGTGCGGGATGTTTTGCAAAAATCAATACTCCAATTCCTGCCAGTGTGGTTATGGAAGAAAGTATAATTGAAACCCTGTAAGAGGATATGTCTTTAATTCCATATTTATAATCCTGCAACAAACCACGCATCATAAAAATGCTGTAATCTATGCCTAAACCAAAAATAAAAGTAAGAATTATTATGTTGAAAATATTGAATGAAATTCCGAAAATCCCCATAATCCCCACTGTCCAAATCCAGGAAATTAAAACCGGAATCATAGTAATTATTGTCAATTCGACACGACCATAAGCCAGCAATAAAATTATGAATACAAAGGCCAGTGAAATGATTATCAGTTTATTAAAATTATCGTTAAGAACATCCATTAGTTCGCTGGTTATCAGGCGCCTGTCGACTATCCAAACATTTTCCCGCTTATCGAAAGTGTTGTAAACCTTGTTTATGGTTGCTTCATCACCCTCTAGTTTTAACACATTAATAACAGCAGTAAGAGTATCAGTTTCTATGAGATAATTCGAAGTAATTTTCGAAAAAACCTCATTTTTAATATTAGCATCCAACGGTTCATATTTCTTCATCACAAGGCTATCGAAACCCTTGAAAGCATTGGCTTTAAATCCTTTTTTAATGGCTATTTCTTTAATTCTGAATGAAGTTGAATCGTATCGTTTTTTCCATAGGCTTTCCCAGCTGTTAATGAGTTGTTGTTGTTCTTTCTGCGATTTTAATATTGAACTTACCACAGTATAATTTTTAATAATTCCATTCTTCTCCAAACTATCAATACTCCTTTTAACATTAATATTTCTGCTTAAAGCAATATCCAAATCCTTTCCAACACTTGCAATATAAATTGTTTTTAAGGAGGCTGATGTAATTTCATTCAATTTATTCTCTGCCTTCTTCAACATATCACTCATAAAGTTATTCTTCATCATATCGGCATCAAAAGTTACCTTTGAAGAAGCGAACCATAACACTATGGTAATAAGCAGAATGACAACTTTTAGATAATTGTTTTTATGCAATTCCAGTCTTGCAATTTTGTCAATTAAATTATTCCTAATTCCAGTGTTTTTAACTTCAGGTGTTTTTAGTAAATGAGGCAGTATTACTAAAGAAAACAATGCAGCAGAAAAAACGCTGATGGCAGCAAAAACTCCCAAATCGTTGAGTGCTTTTGAATTAATAAAAAGCAAACTCAAAAAGGCAGAAGAAGTTGTAAGGCTACTCATGATTATGGGTGTAGCCACATCTCTGAATAATACTGATTTATTGGAATTTTGACGGAAATGAGAAAGTATATGAATGGCGTAGTCAACAGAAATACCCAATAAAACAGATCCTATTCCCAGTGCGATTGCGGAAACTTCATGTATAAAAATGCCCATAAACCCAAGTGCTATAAGAGCACCAAATATTACAGGCATAAACACCAAAATAAAACTGGACTTCCTTTTAAAAAACAAACTTATAAATATGAGAAGTAGCAGAAATGCGAGAGAAACTGTAATAATTATATCCTTTTTAATTCTTTGTGCATTGCCAAATGTTACTGCAGAATTACCAAAATACATCACCGTAAAACCTTCGCTTTCTGCACTTTTTATCAAACTATCAAGTTCGGTAAATAATGTTTTATTCAGGCTGGTATTACTATTACTAACCGGTGTGGCCATCAGTAAAACATCATTACCGTCTTTGGTAATTATCAAACCGTTCTCTATTTCAAAATTATCATCGATATTGAATTTCTTCAATTTGTTTAGAGCATAATTACTGAAATGTAAAGGATCGGTTTTGATATTTTTTTTAGTTGCAAAACCTGCCGGTCCTATAAGTAGTTTATAATTGGCATCAATAGTTTTTTGTAAGTCTCTTTCGCTTAGCGAAGAATCAATTTTATCAAAATCATCCAATTCAAGAAATACCGGAAGATGTTCCAGAATAAAATCATAAGTAGCCTGTATTTCGGAATTTCCCGGCGCTTTTTCAATGGATTTAAAATATTTGGGAATGAATTTAGTTTCGATTTTTTTTGAAAATTCTGCAGAAAAATCTAAAAGCCTGGATCTGCTTTGGTCTTCAGCATTCTCAGCAAAACTGATGTTTATGAGAAGTTTATCCAGAAGTTTTGAATTTTGAAAAACAAAACTCATATTATCGATATTCTTACTATCGGGCAAAACTCTGGAAATATCTTCTGAGAATTTCAGTTTAAATGTAAAATATGAAGCAGCAATTATTATTGACAACAAAAAACTTAACCCAAGTATTTTATTCCTTTGAAAAAACCCATATATAAATAGAAATAAATTACTCATTTCCAATATTTGATTTTGTATAATTTACAATATTAATTATTGTGTAAGAGGCTACAAATACTGCTGTTCCAAGCGCAGCGGCAAGCGCGATACTTCCTGTAACATACTGAAGTATGCTATATCCAAACTCCCGAAGCGTATCATAAAAATTACCGGTCATTATTTGATCTTTAAAATACTCCACGGTTTCAAAACTAATATCTACATCATTTTCAACAAATAATGAACCTGTTTTATAACTAAAATAAATTATAAATGGAATAAGTGGTGGCAAGCTAATATTTGAAAATGCTAAAACAATAATTTTATTCAATCGGAATAAATGTGCAAGCACTGCGGCAATTAACATTTGAAAACCCCATACAGGAGTAATTCCCATGAAAACTCCAAATCCCATTGCTGCTGCAAGTTTTACAGGGCTTTCATTATGTTTCGTTATCTGCTCTCTAACAATAGTAGTAAACTTATTGTTAACCAAATACTTAACAAAGCGTAATGGAAAAATATACAAATATGCAATCAGCACCAGAAAAGTATTTAAAACACTTATTCTTGCAAAATCTCTAAATGGTTTAAAATGGCTTACCCTTTCATTTTCAGGAGGATAATAAACACAAACTGAAACACTTTTTATTTTTATATCGCTCCATTGTGAACGCACAAGTACTTCAAGTTCAAATTCGTATTTACCTGTATACCACCTTGTATTTTTATATTTATGAATTGGGTATAAGCGATAACCCGACTGTGTATCCTTTAATTTTTGCCATGTAACTGCCCAATACCAAAAGTTGGAAAACTTATTGGCAAAAGTATTTTTCGATGGCATACCTTCGGCCTGTATGTTTCTCCTTCCAACTATCAAATCTTCAGGGCTTTCTTTGTGATGATGAAGGATTACTGCCAAATCTTCAGGATTATGCTGACCATCGGAATCAATGGTAATGGCATAGTCGAAACCGTCGTTCAGAGCGGCCTCAAAGCCTTTTTTTAAGGCACAACCTTTACCACGGTTATTATCATAGGAAATTACCTTTATACCTGTAATGCCATCTAAAATCTCTTTGGTATTATCAGTGGAGCCATCGTTAACTACATAAATATCAGAACAGAACTCCGTTACTGATAATATAACTTTCCTAATA
>JBFFLX010000273.1:0-3629 GCA_041554435.1 Bacteroidales bacterium | reverse complement strand
CCTGAAAATATCTATAATAAAAACTCAAATGTATTATTAATTCCAAACCCCTGTAAAAATGAGTTTTCGGTTATTAACATAGATAAATCAGATATTAAACAAATAAATATTTACAATTTACTGGGACAAAAGGTAATGACTAAACATTTAAATTCAGTAGTAATTGATATTGGAAATCTTGAAACCGGTGTTTATATAGTTGAAGTAATATTCAACAATTATAAAATCAGGAAGAAATTAGTAAAGGAATAGATTAATTCTCCTCATTATTTCTGGGATGATATTTAAGAATAGCATCACGCAAATCATCAGTATTCAAATGCGTATAAATTTCGGTTGTAATAATTGAAGAATGTCCAAGCAATTGTTGTACAACTCTTAAATCAGCTCCCCCCTGAACAAGGTGGGTAGCAAATGAATGACGGAAAGTATGCGGACTTATATCTTTGTGAATACCAGATATTTCACATTGCTTTTTTATTATCAGAAAAACCATTTGCCTGCTTAATTTACTGCCTCTTCTGTTCAAAAACAATATATCTTCATTTCCTTTTTTTATATCAAGGTGAAGTCGGTAATTATCAACATAAAGCAATATTTGCTTTTTGGATATTTCTCCCAGTGGAACCAAACGTTGTTTATTTCCTTTTCCTGTAATAAGAAGGATATTATTTTTAAAATCGATTTCCGATAATTTCAAGTTTACTAATTCGCTTACTCTTAAACCACTTCCATAAAGTAATTCCAGTATTGCCCTGTTTCTCTGACCTTCTGCTTTTGATAAATCTAATGAATCTATAATCTTTTCAATTTCCTCAATACTAAGTATGTCTGGAAGTTTTCTTCCCAATTTAGGTGCCTCAAGAAACTGCGTAGGGTTTTCAGAAATTTCTTTTTCCAAAATTAGATATTTGTAAAATGCCTTCAGACCTGAAATGATTCTGGCTTGTGAATAAGCCCCGAATTCTAATTTATTAATATATCTTACAAAATCCTGTAAATCGTTTAATACTAAGGTTTTAAGCGAATGTTGCGATTCGCTTTCTGCTAAAAATGTATTTAATAAATCCAAATCATGCAGATAGGCTTCAATGGTGTTTGGCGAAAGATTTCTTTCCAGTTGAAGATAAGTTTTGAAGCCGCTTCTGTATGTTTTGTATTGCAATTTTTATTTTTTTGAGGAAGAATACAAATATATACAATTAGCTTTCTTAATTCAGCAGAAAAATGTATTTTTGTTACATTCCAAAAAAGATAAATCAAATTGATATTTATAAAATTTTAAAAAATGGTAGATTTCACATTAGAGCCGCATCAAATTGAGATTCGGGAAAAAACCAGGGACTTTGCAAATAACTATATGAAGCCAAATGCAAGAAAATATGATGGCTTGGCAGAATTCCCCTGGGACATAGTAAAACAAGCTTATAAAGATGGTATGATGAATGGACCAATGTCGAAGGAATTCGGTGGCCATAATCATAGTATACTCGAAAGTGCAATAGTTTCCGAAGAATTTGGAGCAGGTTGTGTAGGTATTGGTATATGCCTGGATGCAAATACACTGGCATTAACACCTTTGTATTTGGGAGCAAGTGATGAACAGAAAAAACGTTTCTTCGGACAAATAGTAGAAGAACAGAGTGTTGCTGCATATGCTTTAACTGAGCCTAATGCGGGATCTGATGTTGCGGGTATAAAAACTCAGGCAATATTACATGGCGATAAATATTTATTGAATGGTCATAAACGCTTTATTACAAATGGAGCAGTTTCTAGTTTTATAACTGTTTTTGCACTTACTAATCCTGAAAAAGGCGCCCGTAGTTTAACGGCATTTGTTGTGCCTACCAACTCTCCGGGAGTTGAAATTGTTAGTAATATGAATAAAATGGGACAAAAGGCATCGGTACAAACCGAGTTTAAATTCCATGATGTTGAAATACCTGTTGAAAATAGAATTGGTGGCGAAGGTCAAGGTTTTTTATTGGCAATGAAGACATTTGAGCGCACTCGTACTGGCGTTGCTGCATTAAGTTTAGGAAATGCACGTGAAGCATATGAAACGTCTAAGCACTGGGCTAAAAACAGAATTCAGTTTGGAAAACCTGTTACTGTTAACCAAGGCGTTAGTTTTATGCTTGCAGATATGGCTGTGGAAATTGAAGCAGCACGTTTATTAACATGGAATGCTGCTTGGGCTTACGATAATGGAATGAAAACTGCAAACTTACTTTCAGCAATGGCTAAATTATATGCCTCTGATATAGGAATGAAAGTTACAACCGATGCTGTTCAGGTAATGGCAGGAGATGGCTATTCAGAGGATTACCTTGTGGAAAAAATGATGCGTGATGCCAAACTTTGTCAGATTTACGAAGGTACAAACCAGGTACAAAGAGTTGTTATTGGTAAAGGAATTCTTAAATAAAATAATTGTATATAGATATAAAAAGCCGTCTAGCCTCAGGTCAGACGGCTTTTTGTTTTTTTGTATGATTTGCTATCCAACTAATTGTGATTAATTAGTGTCATATTAGATGAAATATTACAATTAAATGTGCTTATTTTGTTTTTGCATAAATATGTAATTTTCAATATTTTTACTTAGTTTTGTTGAAACTCTGCGTTTAAATGAATTTTAGTAGCAGTAAATAAAAAATGGAAACAGATTAACTATAGATAATATTACCGAAACAACATAATAATATCAGATGAAAAGATTATTTACACTCCTTGTACTTTTGTTAGTTTACTGGCAAATTAATGCACAGCAACAGGCAACGAATTGGTACTTTGGCGATTTTGCGGGTTTAAGTTTTGGCAGCGGAACACCTGTTGCTCAATTAGATGGTAAACTTACAACCTGGGAAGGCTGTTCCTCAATTTCTACTGAAAATGGTGCTTTACGTTTTTATACTGATGGTAGTAATGTATGGAACAGAGATCATGTAGTAATGCCAAATGGATCGGGTTTGCTAGGTAATACATCCAGTTCACAATCAGCAATAATTGTCCCAAAACCTGCCAGCGATAATCTTTATTATATTTTTACTATAGATGATGTTGCACACGGTAGTGGTGGCTCCTTTGGAATTAATTACAGCCTTGTGGATATGAATCTGCAAAACTGGAAAGGAGATATTGTTGATACTGTAAAGAATATTAACCTTACAACACCCATGTGTGAGAAAGTAACAGCTGTGGGCCATGCTAATGGTTTCGATACCTGGGTAATTACTCAAAAATGGGGAACCAATGATATTTACGCTTATCTTATTACTAACCAGGGAGTAAACCATACTCCCGTGATAAGTACTAATGGGCTTGTTATTGTTGGAGATATCGACAATGCAAAAGGTTATATGAAGGTTTCTCCTAACGGAAAAATTATTGCCAAAGCAAATGCCGGCTTGCATTCTGTGGAAATATTCGATTTTAATAATGCTAGCGGTAGAGTAACAAACCCAAGAGTTATACCCGGTATGGCCGGAGAACCTTATGGTATAGAGTTTTCACCTGACAATAAATTATTATACGTTAATACATGGAAGAATCAGTCGGGACAAAGACTTCTACAGTATGATTTGGAAGCCGGCGATATAAACGATATTATTGCTTCCAAATAT
>JBFFLX010000272.1:0-3631 GCA_041554435.1 Bacteroidales bacterium | reverse complement strand
GATTTAATAAAAATAGTATTGGATGCCGGTCCGGAGGTTGTGTCGCATAATCTTGAAACTGTTAGAAGGTTAACTCCAACAACCCGCAGCAGGGCTAAATATGATGTAAGTTTAAAAACTCTCGAAATTATTGCAAAATCAAAATCGGTTGCTAAATCAGGAATTATGGTTGGTATTGGTGAAACCCCTGAAGAAGTTTACGAACTTATGGATGATCTTATAGCCGTTGGCGTTGAGGTTATGACCATTGGTCAGTATCTGCAACCTACAAAAAAGCATTTGGAAGTTCTTGAATATGTTACTCCCGAGCAGTTTAAGGAATATGAAACTATTGGACTGGAAAAAGGATTTAAATATATAGAAAGTAGTCCGTTGGTGCGCTCTTCATATCATGCTGAAAAACATGTAAGATAATGATTGTTAAGTATAAAAACCTGGGTTTAATCGACTATAAAGAAGCCTGGGAAATGCAGGAAAAACTTTTTAACGAATTGCTGGAAGCCAAACTCTCAAACACTGAAAAGCAATACGAAAATAAATTATTTTTCCTGCAGCATCCTCATGTTTATACACTTGGAAAGAGTGGTAATAAGAGTAATCTTTTATTAAACGAAGAATTACTAAAAAGCAAGGGGGCATCATTTTATCATATCGACAGGGGAGGTGACATAACCTATCATGGTCCAGGGCAAATTGTTGGTTATCCCATTCTAAATCTGGATAGTTTAAAACTTACCATCAGAGAATATATTTTTAATCTGGAAGAGGTTATAATCAATGTTTTAAAAAATTATGGCATATCCGGCTCCAGATCAGAAGGAGAAACAGGAGTGTGGCTGGATGTTGATAATAAGGCTAAAGCCAGAAAAATTGCCGCCATTGGAGTGCGCATAAGCCGGATGGTAAGCATGCATGGTTTTGCTTTTAATATTAATACTAACCTTGATTATTTCAACTATATAGTTCCTTGCGGGATAGTTGATAAAGGAGTTACAACACTTCAGAAAGAGTTAGGAAGAGAAATTCCCCTTGAAGAAGTTCAGCATTTGTTGCTAGAACAATTTGAAAAAGTATATGGTTTTAAACTGGAGGCTCTAACTTAATATTGCTTTAAGTACCTCCAGCGACTTTAAGTCTTTAAATCCAGGGAAATGGATTTTATAATAATTTACCAAAGCGTTTATGAGTTCTCTTCTTTGAGAAGAAGATATCTTTAGTTTAGATGCTTCCTCAAAGCTACTTTCATATAATTTATTGAAGTGAAAAGTTAATTCTTCATTTAAATAGTTTGCTGTTTTTGGAATGAAGTTTACAAAAATTCCGCTCTCCAAATCAAAAAACCTATGGTTGGCAGGGCTACTTTTCTTTGGGTAAAAACCCAGAAATCGTGATAGTTGTATCATGAAGGCAAGATGAAAATTCAATGCACTCTCCTCACTTAAATCGAACCATGTTAGGGAATGTGCAAGCCAGTCGAAAAGGCTTTCATTGGAACTTTCTTCTTTGATGGTGTTTATAAGAATTTCATCCAGAAAGAACAAAACCGAACGCTTAGTTTCATCAAAAGGAATACTGTGATAGGAATAGTGACTTCTTATTTCTTTAAGGGTATGAATGGTTTTGTTTTCATTGTGATAGGCAACAATTTCAACCTGTGAAAGGGGTTCAAACAATGCAATTTTCGATTTCGACTTCCTGCTTCTAACGCCTTTTGCCATATACGACTGAAGTCCGAAATCGTTTGTATATATTCTTGCAATAATACTTGATTCAGAATATTTTACGTAACTTAAAACTATTCCTTTGCTTTGTTTTAGCACGATTTTAGTTGATGAATAATATTTTGGTAGCAACTTTTTGACTACCATCAGCATTGGTTACAAATACTAAATATACACCTGTTGCAGCACGTTTGCCATTAAAATCTCTTCCATCCCAAACGGCTTGTCCGCCTTCCGACCGTGTTTCATAAACAAGGTTACCATACGAATCGGTAATTTTAACAGAAGCATCATTTATAAGGCCTTTAATTCCTATCAAACCTGTAAAATCTTCTCTTACAGGGTTTGGATAAGCATAAACATTATTAATGCCCGTAGGATTATCGGGGGCTGCACTGCTTTTATAAGAGATGATTCCGTTGGAAGTTCCGATGAAAACTTCACCATTGTGGTTTATTGCAATATCAGTAATATTATTTGAAAGTAACGGGCTGTTGTCGGTTGTAAAATGATGAATTTCCTGTAAGCCATCTGCAGAAAGCAAAAATACTCCGGCCCTGTCGGTGCCTATCCATTTTTGGTTGGCTCCATCAATGGTAATAGCTGTTACGGTTTCTGTTTCCAGTAAAATATCAGCTAAACCCGAACCATCGTTTCTGGGAACAAGTATCTGAGAAGCATCAAAATTTTCTCCAGTTTGAAATATTTTTGAAGGAGAATAAAAAACGCTTATTCCTTCATCGCTACCTATCCATACTTCTCCATCCTGATCAACAGCGAAGGCATATACTTTATTACCGGGTATTCCTCCATTTCCAGTTGATGCAGTTAAAACTTTTACTCTGTCATCACTGGTATCATCAATAGTGTTATTGTCGTTAAAAACGGCTATGTAACCGTCTTTTCTTTTCATTATCCACTTTTGGTTTTGTTTGTCAATTATTAGTTCACCAATATCGGCAGCACTCATTGAGCCTCCCAGGTTAAATGCTTTCCATGTGCCATCATTTTTTAGTACTGATAATACATCGTTAGCGCCTGTATTTGCTACCCATAAATTGTGCTGATCGTCGAAATCAATTCCACTCACATTCGTTAAATATGATGCTGAAACCCATGGTTGTAAACTGCTGTTTGATTCATCATAAATTTGAACTAACTTGTTGTTTTCAAGTTTAAGTAAACCACCTTGCCATGTTCCAACATATGTAATATTAGTTTGGGTTGGATCAACTTTTACGCAAACCATATCGCTAATTGTGTCGAAGGCAGGAGTATTTTTCCTGCTAGTTGTATGCCAGGTGTCGTCAATAAAAGTGAAAACGCCATCAGTATTATATGTCTTTCCCCAATCCGACTGATATCCCCCGGGAGCAACCGAAACGGCATCACCTGAAGCATCCATGGCGAATACATTTTTAGTACCCGGCCCGTTGGGCTTAATATACTCCCCTTTACTTCCTTTACTCCATGATTTAACCAAACCATTACTCCTGTCACCTATCCAAACATTTCCCTCTTTATCCATTTGTGCTGCAAGGCATCTAATTGTTTCACCTAGTGGATTAAATACAGCATATTCCCGATTCATATTCTTGTCATAAACATAAGTACTATAAGTATTTACCAATAAAAACTTATCCTCACTTACGTTCATTTGAAAATGGTCGTATGTATTGTCAGTTGAGAAATAATCCCAGTTGTCACCATTGAGAACGAACATAGTGTCCTGACCGAAGTCGTTGGTACTGTAATTAGTATAAACTTTGCCCTGATATGATTGTATCAGATTGTAAGTAACATTTGGATATATTAGTCTGTCATCCTTAGTCCATTGATTAAAATCCGCTAAATTATTAGCATTTACATCGGCATAATAAATTCCACTTTCTGTGGCAGCATACAAATAT
>JBFFLX010000271.1:0-3663 GCA_041554435.1 Bacteroidales bacterium | reverse complement strand
TATTTGAAAAGCTAAACATTGAATCACAAACTGAAATTAAATCGAAACTTGAGTATTGTATTGGAAGTTACGATCATGATAAAAATCCATCAGGACTTTATGAATATGGAAAAATTGCTTTGAAAGAATTGAAATCCTTTAAGGCTAAAAACCCCAGAAAGGTAAATAAAAAGATAATTGATAATCTTGAGAAGAATTTGGAAAATTAAATTTCAGGGATTAACATGTGATTGAGGCCGGCAGAAATGTCGGCCTTTTATTGTTTTAATACTTTATTATTTTTATTCAACTTTTAATAATTCTCTCAATCTTATATCGTTGGATGAAGCACCAATCATAATTCTGAAATCTCCCGGCTCTACAATTTGGTTTAAATTTTTGTCGAGCATGCTAAGCATCTCAAGAGTAATGCTAAAACTAATTTCTTTGGTTTCTCCTTTTTTAAGATGGATGCGTTTAAAGCCTTTTAACTCCATAACTGGTCTGGCAACTGAAGCATAAAGGTCTTTTATATAAAGTTGAACAACTTCATCTCCATCGTAATTGCCTGTGTTTGTAATTTTAAAACTAATGTTTGTAGTTTGGTCGGCATTAATTACTGTTGATTTTATCTTTAAGTCAGAATACTCAAAAGTGGTATAACTAAGTCCATAGCCAAAAGGAAATAAAGGCTTTCCGCTGAGGTTAACATAATCATCGCCTCTGCCGGTAGGCTTATGGTTATAATACAAAGGCAGTTGCGATTCATCAATGGGAAAAGTTATGGGCAAGCGTCCTGCAGGGTTGTAGTCGCCAAACAAAACATCTGCTACAGCATTTCCACCTTCATCACCCGGATACCAAACATCAATTATTGCAGGTATGTTGCTTATCCATTCATTCATAACTATTGCAGAACCTCCAACCAAAACCACTGCAATTGGCTTCCCGGTTTTGGCAATTGCCTTAATCATTTCCTCCTGATGACCCGGAAGGTTTAATAATGCTCTGTCTCGAAATTCGCCCTCCTCTATGCCTGCAACCACAATGGCGATATTACTTTTGTTGGCAATATCCACCGCCTGTTGGATTTGTTTTTCCCAATCGTTTTCAACACCCAAATTCCAGATCAATTTGAAGTTTACATTTCCAACTGTCTCGTAAAATTCCACCTTTAAATTATATTCATTGCCTTTTTCAAAATGATAATTTTTAGTAATCTGTTGAACAGTTTGCTTACGCCAGTTATCAATTATCAACTCATCGTTTAAATAAAGCCTGTACCCATCATCACCATAAACTCCAATTTCAAAGTCGCCCGTTTTATCGGGGATGAGTTTCCCTGTCCATCGAACTGAATACTGATCGTAATTTATTGTTTCCTGATCGGGAGAAAAAAGTGTCCATCTGAAATCAATTTTGGCATCGGTTCTCACCAAATCGGCTTCTCCCTCAAGGGAAATATTATTGAAATATTCAGCCTTCAAACCATTTACCCTTTTGTTGTTTTTATATGAAAACAAATTTTCTGAAGGGATGATGGCAAAACCGGAACCATTTCTATTGCAGCCCTTTACGAAGTTTATTTTACAGTTGTTGCCCAGTTTGTTTTTAATTCCATCTAAAATACTTACAGTATTATTACCCGGTCCTGAATAACCTCCAAGACGGGCTTCAACAGCATCACTTCCTATAACTGCAACAGACTTAGTTTCTTTACTAAAAGGAAGAGTATTTGATTCATTTTTTAATAAAACGATGGATTCCAGAGCAGCCTTTTTGGCAATGTTCCGATGTTCTATCGAAGCATTGTGTTTTTCCGCTTCAGCGGTATTTATGTAGGGATTTTCAAAAAGTCCGAGTTTGAATTTTGCCCTGAGAACTCTTTTAACAGCCTCGTCAATTGCATTTTTATTTATGAGTCCTTTTTCAAAAGCATCATAAAATAGGGGATAATGATCATAGGAAGTCTGGAAAATCACATCCAGGCCATTTTCAATGGATTGACGGGTAGCATCTGTATAAACTTTGGCTGTAAAATGTAAAACGTTGGCACCCCCAACGGCTCCTGCATCGGAAATTACAAAACCACCGAAGCCCCATTCATCTTTAAGTTTTTTGTTCAAAAGCCAATCGCTGGAAGTGCATGGTCGTCCGTCGAGGGAATTATAGGAAGTCATTACGGAAGTAGCATTTCCCTTTTGGAAACAGGCTTTAAAAGCAGGGAAATATATTTCTTCAAGAATCCGCTCACTGAAATGAATAGGGTATGAATCGCGGCCACCATCACCCACATTGGCAATAAAATGTTTGGGAGTAGCAACTATTCCATGATTTTCCAATTGAGAGATATATGCAAGTCCCATTTGAGTTGTAAGATAAGGATCTTCTCCATAAGTTTCTTCCGTTCTTCCCCAGCGTACATCCCTGGCAATGTTTAAAACGGGTGATAAAATTTGCCTGATACCACGACTTTTGGTTTCCATGGCAATTGCCGATGCCACATCATTCATAAGCGCAGTATCCCAGGTGGCAGCAAGTGCAATGGATTGTGGGAAAGCAGTTGCGCCTTCTCTAACCAAACCATGTAAAGCCTCGTCGAAAGGGATGATTGGAATGCCCAGGCGGGTTTCTTCTACAAAATATTTTTGAATTTCATTTACCAGTTCTGCAGTTTCTTTAGCGGTTCCTGAAGTGGAATATTCCAGTAATTGTTCTGCACCGTTTTTCGATTTGCCTTTTGCTGTTAACTGAAAGCCAAAAATGCCGTGTTTGTATTTTTCTTTGCCTTCCGATAAATCACCAGGTATCATAAACAACTGCCAGAATTTTTCTTCTAAAGTCATCCTCGATAAAAGGTCTTCAACTCTTTCATCTACAGTAAGATTGGGGTTTTTATATTTGGGCTCGCTGTTTTTATTACATGAAAATGTAAAAGCAATTATTAGTATTAAAACCAGATTTATAATATCCGGTTTTGACCTTCTAATGTGTATGATAGCAGCCATATGCAAATGTATGGAAATGCTGGAAAGTTTGGGTGTTATTAATAAATTAATAGCAGGGAAATGTTTGAAAAAATAAGCTACTATAAATAATTATTTCTCATTGCAGACTATCCCTTATTAACAACTATATTAAGTTTTAGCAGTGTAATTATTTATTTTTAATATCAAAACTTAAATTGTCCCCTGTCCATTTTTTGGGATTATTTCTTATATATCTGCGGATATAATATAAAGATTTTTCATTTCTGATAATTATATCATAAAACCTGGATTGCCAATGGAAATCCTTTTGAAACTTCCTTATTTCATATGATACCCGTCCTTTGTACCATCGGATTGCCCGTGATAAATTATCATATAGCATTGGATTGTTTAATCCTGTAATGCCACCTGGTAGTTTGGCAATTTCAGTATTTTTTTCTGTGGAGAGATCTGTTGTTTCTATTGCATTGTTTGTGTTGTTTTCTGTGGAGACATCTGTTGTTTCTATTGCATTGTTTGTGTTGTTTTCTGTGGAGACATCTGTTTCTATTGCATTGTTTGTGTTGTTTTCTGTGGAGACATTTGTTTCTATTGCATTGTTTGTGTTGTTTTCTGTGGAGACATTTGTTTCTATTGCATTGTTTGTGTTGTTTTCTGTGGAGACATCTGTTTCTATTGCATTGTTTGTGTTGTT